>CAYSXM010000374.1:0-5156 GCA_964434905.1 uncultured Pirellulales bacterium
GGCACACCGAGGGCAAGGGAGACGAAGATCTCGCCGTGCACTTTTTCCAACGCTTCTCGGCCGCCAATGGCGACTATATCGATCCCTATGCGCCCGGAAGATTCAGTACCTTGCTACCCAACAGCCCGCTGAGCTACGAGGGTGTGATCGTGAAAATTCGCTGGTGCGCGCGGGTGCGTTTGTTTCTTGACCGGGGGCGCGAACTGAACCACCAGTGTCCCTTTGTCTTGGGGAACGTACCTGCGGCACGGGCAATACTCAAATGAGCGGTTCCGGCGAGCGGCGACTCAACCCCTTTGCCACTCGCTGGACGCGCCCCGGCGTCTTGCCCTATTTGTTCCCACCCGGCGCGGATGCCGCCGGGGTGGTCGATCGGCTGCGTGCCCGACGTTGGCGCGGGGCCATCGTGGGGCCGCACGGCTCCGGAAAATCGACCCTCGTGGCGACGTTGTTGCCACAGTTGGCCGCGGCACAGCGGTTTCCGGTGGTTGTAACCTTGCGCGATGGCCAGCGCCGCTGGCCGCCAGATGCGTTGCTTCCAGACCGCGTGACCGCGAGTACTCAACTCATCGTCGACGGGTACGAGCAGCTCTCCTGGTCGAACCGCTTGCGATTGCAATGGCTGTGCTGGCGATACCACGCCGGGCTGCTAGTGACCAGCCACGCGCGGACCTGGTTGCGGCCGGTGTTCACGACCGCCGTCAGCGAAGCCCTGACCTTGGAACTTGTTCACCGTCTGGTTGGCAAGCGACTGCCCGCGCCGAGCGACGCAGAGGTTCGCGACGCATTCAACGCGGCCGGTGGCGACGTTCGGGAAACGCTGTTTGCCCTTTACGATTGGTATGAACACGCGGTGGGAACCTGACGCGCCAATCCGCAATTGGCCCAACAGGTGGGCGGGTCGCGGGGGCTCCGCCAGCCGCATTGGGGCGCGCCGCTACAACCGTTGCCACCGAACTATCTGGCGCTGCTGTGCGTGCCTACGCCGCACCACGGCCGGCGCACACGGTGAAGTTTGCACTGGCAGTGAGCTAATCTTTCACAGTCCAC
Organism: uncultured Pirellulales bacterium; assembly: GCA_964434905.1. Classification (GTDB taxonomy): domain Bacteria; phylum Planctomycetota; class Planctomycetia; order Pirellulales; family CAYNRE01; genus CAYSXM01. The sequence continues at coordinate 1,051 of CAYSXM010000374.1, forward strand.
GCCCATGTTGCGTGGATTGCGTGCGTTGGCGAATCGTTGATGTTTGCGCGATCGCTAGAGACTGCCAACGAAGAATCAGTCCGCGCGCACGTCTTGACCGGCATACGCGACACAGTGTCTAACGAACCGAGCGGCCCGTGCGGGGCGAGCGACATCGATTGCGCCGCACGTTGGTCCGCGCAAGTCCTATAACCTTGCACCAAGGCAACCCATGAATCGCTTGCAGTTTCGCCGCTGGGCCGTGGCCATGACCACCGCGGCGCTCGTTTTGAATACGCCCGGTGTCAGCCAGGCGTTTCTCTGCAATTGTTTCAAGAAATGGTGCGCGCGGGTGGGCTACTACCAACCGACCTATACGGCCGCCTACGCTCCGTGCGCCGGTACGGTGTGCCAGTATGTGCCGATCACTGCCTACCGGCAGGCAGTGGTTAACGTCCCGGTGACTACTTATCGGCCCGTCTGTTCCGCGGATCCTCAAAGCGGCTGCCCGACCACGTGCCTCCGCCCCGAGGTGTCGTATCGGCCAGCGATTCAGGCCGTGCCGTATACGACGTACCGCCTGGTCTATTCCAATCCGATTGTCGCGGCACCGATTCCCACCGTGCGCTACTGCGCTCCATGTGGAGGCTGCACGTACACCGCGACCAGCTATGCCGCGCCCACCTATGCCAGCACGCCAGGTTGTTGCGGGGCCACCGGCGTGACCAGCGCCTATCCGCCCTCCGACTCGCACGTGGTGGTCAATTCCCCGGCGCCTCTGGGCTATCCGGCGGTGCCACCGCAATCTTCTACCACCCCGTCTGCGCCGGTCTACGCGCCGCCTGTCGGCAACTACGCGTCACCCGCTACTGGAACCTACGCGTCACCCGCTACTGGAACCTACGCGCCACCCGCTGCTGGAACCTACGCGCCACCCGCTGCTGGAACCTACGCGCCACCCGGCGGCAGCTACGTCCCCCAGGGCACCGGCACCGATGGCGCGGCACGGTATTCACCGCTGCCTGCTACCCCCGCGCCGACCGATGGCACCAGCGCGAATGAAGCGACACCTGCGCCGGGCAACTATTCTCCACTGCCAGGCACCGGGGCAGCACATGGTGCGGCCGGTGGTTCCGACGCCGGATTCGGTGCCCCCACGCCGACACCCGCTTTACGGCCACTACAACCAAATACGCCTGGTTCGCCGGCGGGCGCACTGCAGCCGTTCCCAGAAACGACCTCTCCGCAGCCGGCAGAAGGTAGCGGCGCCGGTCCCCGGTTGAACGATCCGGGTGCTCGCACCACTTGGAATGCTGATCCGCGGGGAGGGGCGCCGTCGGCGACCGCCCGGAGGCCGGTCGTACATCGTTCAGTTACCGGCTGGGTCGCCCCGACCGGGGCCGTGTCTCGACCATTCGTTGCGGCGCCCACGCCCACGACCAGCGCCGACGGTTGGCGCGTTTCGACTCGCTGATCCGCACGGGTTTGGCAGGTGGCAATGCGCTGGCCAGCGGCACGCAACAGCAGCGGATTGCGCCTGCTATTTTCCGGCCATGAGTTCGTTCATTTGGCGTCGCCCGTCGTCGCTGCCGCTGTGCAGGCTGGCCAGTGAAAACACCTCGGCGATCACCTCTTCCAAGGGGGGATCCTCAACGGTGACGTCTTCCACCGGGCGTGCGGCCAGCAAGGTCGACAACGTTTGTGCGACCCGGCTGCGATCAACGCGCAGGGTATAGCGCGGTGGCTGGCACTGGAGCAGCGTGCCATACTCGTTCCAGTCGTCGGGTACGTGCTCTGCCGCGCACTGCACGGTTACCATTTTGTGGCCACTGAAGCGGTCGATGATTCCGGCCAGTGACCCATCGTACATGATGCGACCTTGGGCAATGATCACTACCCGGCGACACAGCGCCGCCACGTCCTTCATGTAATGGCTGGTGAGCAAAATGGTGATGTGCCGCAGTTCTTGGTAGTGCCGCAAGAACTTTTGGATGTTGTGCTGGGCCACCACGTCGAGACCGATGGTCGGTTCGTCGAGAAACAACACCTCGGGCGAGTGCAACAACGCGGCGATCAATTCCATCTTCATCCGCTCGCCCAGCGACAATTCACGCACCGGCTGCCCCAGCAGGCGACGCACGTCGAGCAAGTCGGTCAGCTCGTCTCGCGTGTGGTCGAAGCTGTCGCGGGGTATGCGGTAAATCTGCTGGTGCAGGCGAAATGACTCCTGGGCTGGTAGATCCCACCAGAGTTGGTTTTTCTGGCCCATTACCAGCGCGAACCGACGCCGGTAACTGTTTTCTCGCTGCCACGGGACGTAGCCCAGCACCCGGGCGCTGCCACTCGAAGGGTTGATGACCCCCGACAGCAGCTTCAGCGTGGTCGTCTTGCCAGCGCCGTTGGGCCCCAGGAAAGCCACGAACTCGCCCCGCTCGACCGTCAGGTCGATCGATCGTACCGCTTCGATCTCGCGGTACTCGCGGTGCCACAGCCCTCGCACCGAGGCCGCCAGCCCTTCGCGCTTTTGGTACACCCGATACGACTTGCTTAGCGATTGAATCTCAATGATCGACATGGCGTGCGGACTATCCCGGATTATTTATGAACTTCGTGGCGACGAATCGAAGGAGTTGTGGCTGCCAGGAAAACCGTGATCGGCCGCACAGCGTACTAGTGAATACGTGAGGCTGGGACGATGGCGGTCAGACGCAGCAGACGCGACACGTTCGCTTCCGCAGCAGAAGGCTCATGAATAATTCGAGATTATAGGGGGCGCCGAACGCTCCGACTACCCACAAGGCAATCGGAAGTGAAAACGCTCCCGCGGCACAAAGATCGTTGCCAGGGACCAGGGGAAGGCGCATGATGCCTGCTGTGGCAAGTCGGCATGGCCCGTGTGCGGTAGTGCAGGGCGCCACCCGAGAACGCCCACGTTCCCGTTCCTTTGCTCCGGAGAGTCATGATCGTGAACACCTCCTTGTTGCGGCAGATGCGTTGCCGCGCGGCTATTCTGGCCCTGGGTTGGTGCCTGTGGTCGTCGCCGGCGGGCCTTGCAGGAGCGTTCGCAGGCTTTGCGGCGCTTGGCGCCAGCGAGACCGCTGGAACCACTTATACCGGAAGCTGGGTACCCTATCTGGCCAACCAGAGGGGGCTGAACTTTGGTGGCACGAATCAGCCCTACAACGTCGCCGTGGGGGGCGCCACCAGCCAATCGCTTTTGACCCAAGGGCAGCACACTGCCGTGCGCAACCTGATGCAGGCCGGCAATGTGGACGTCGCCTACCTGGTTATCGGCGGCAACGACTTTTTTTCCGTTGCGCTCAACATTGCCTCGGGTGCGCTCTCTGGCTCGGCGCTCAACACCTGGGCGACGGGGGTGGTCACCAATATCTCGACCGCGGTCGATACCATGCTCGCGGCCAACCCGGCAGGCGTCATCGTGGCTGGCATGCCGGATATTACCCTGACCCCCGGCGGCCACTTGGCGTTTATAACGGCCGACCAGCGGCAGCGTGGCGCGTCGGCGGTCGATCTGGTGAACTCGCTGTTGGAACCGGCTGTGCTTGGCCGGGGGCAAGTGTTCGTCGATTTGTCGGCAGCGCTGCGTGAACTGAATGCCGCGCCGCTGGTGGTCGGAGGCGTGACGATCGACACCGTCACGGGCGACCCCGCGCCGACTTTTTTCTTCCAAGATTCGCGCCATCCGGCGGCGGTGGGCAATGGAATCGTGGCCAATTTGTTCTTGACCGCGGCGAACATCGGGTTTGGCTCCGGCTATACGCTGTTGAGCGATCAAGAGATTCTGGCCACAGCCGGGCTCGGTGCGCAATACGCCGGGGAGACTTCTCACTTGCCCTATGCCGACTTCGTGGTGGCCCCCGCGCCGCCACCAGTGCTGGTGGGCGATGCCAACGGCGACTGCGCAGTAGGCGCGGCCGACTATGCCATCTGGGCCGCGCAGTTCGGTCAGACGGGGGGCGATCTATCGGCCGATTTCGATCACAGCGGCGCGGTGGGGGCCGCGGACTATGCCCTGTGGGCAGCTAACTTTGGTAATACCTGTTCCCCGGGTGCGATCGCAGTGCCAGAACCGCGCTCGGTCTGGCTACTGGCTGCGGCGCTGGCGG
>CAYSXM010000375.1:0-5151 GCA_964434905.1 uncultured Pirellulales bacterium
AGGCCTCGGGCGACTGGTCGCCAAAGGTGTTGCCATAACGAAAATCCATTTTCACTGGATAAATCCGCACCTTGCTACCGGGGCGTTTGGTGGAAATGCGCAAGGCCAGGCCTTCGTCGGGCTGAATGCGCAGCGTGAGCACGTTGGGCTCGAGCGGCGCGTTGCGGTTGGTGTTGAACAAGACCTCGGGCACGTCCTTGAACTGTACGGCGATTTCGCTGGCACGTTTGGGCAGCCGTTTTCCGGTGCGCAAATAAAAAGGGACGCCGGCCCAGCGCCAATTGTCGACAAACACCTTCAGAGCCACGTAACTCTCGGTGATCGAATCCGGGCGCACCTGCTCCTCGCGCCGGTATCCCGGCACGTCGGCCCCGTGGTGATAACCCGGGCCATATTGCGCTCGGACCACGAAACGATCGACCTCCCGCGCGGCGATGGGGCGCAGGCACTTAAGCACCGCCAGTTTGTGATCGCGCACCACGTCGGCCGACATCGACCAAGGGGGTTCCATGGCAGTTAGCGACAGTAGTTGCAGAATGTGGTTCTGAACCATGTCGCGCAGCGCACCCGCACCTTCGTAGTATCCAGCCCGGGAACCGACTCCTTCTTCCTCGGCCACAGTGATCTGCACGTGGTCGACGTATTTCTGGTTCCACAAGGGCTCGAAGATCGAGTTCGCGAACCGCATGACAAAAATATTCTGAACGGTTTCCTTGCCCAGGTAGTGATCGATGCGAAAAATCTGGTGTTCATCGAGCGCGGCGGCAAGTTGCCCTTCCAGTTGGCGCGCCGTGGACAAACCATTGCCAATTGGTTTCTCTACGATCACGCGAGAAAAGGTCGCGGAGTCGACCCGCTGGATCAAGCCCGCCGCGTGCAGATGCCCTACGCAGGTACCAATCAGGCTGGGAGGAATGGCCAAGTAGAATACCCGATTGCCTGGCACCCCGTGTGCAGATTCCAGCTCTTCCAGACGCCGACGCAGCGCGGCATACGACGCGGGATCGTCGAACGCTCCTGACAAGTAGAACAACCCTCGCTCGAAATCGGCCCAGTGCTGGGTGTCGGGTACGCGCCGGGAGAACTTGTCGCTATGTTCCCGGGCAAACGCGCGGAATTCCACGTCGGTCTTCTCCTCGCGCGAGAAACCCAACGCCAGAAAATTGGCAGGCAACACGCCATCGAGCGCCAGATTGTAGACCGCGGGAATGAGCTTGCGGCGGGCCAGATCGCCGGCGCCACCAAACACGACCAGGGAGCAGGCCTGCGGATCATGGCCCTCGGTCGCCGAACCACGCAGTGGATTGACCGCGATGGGATCCATGATTCTCTATTCCCTTCCGTGGCAAGCAAGACCGCCTGGGTGGAATGGTTCGCAAGGCTCCAGCCGGGTATGAACGAGCACGCCATGAGGCTCGTCACAAACGACCCGCCGGGCAACCCCCGCGAACAACCCGGTGCCCAACACGCCAGGCCACTGGCAAAGTGCGCGATCGCAGGCGGCCGGATCGTCGATGTGCGACACGAGCACATCGAGCAGCGGATTGCCATTGTCGCTGATCACGGGCCGACCATCGACGGTGCGCACCTCGCTCGGCAACCCCTGAGCACTTAGTCTGCGCCGGCATGGCTCGAGGGCAAACATGGCCAATTCGACGGGCAACCGACCGCGAGCGCCCAAGTGCACCTGGCGCTTTTCCGGAGTAATCAACACGACGAATTCCTCCGCCGCCTCGGCCACAATTTTTTCGCGGACCAGCGCGCCGCCAAACCCTTTCAACAGGTCAAGCGTCGGCGACACCTCATCCGCACCGTCTACGGCCAAATCCAATCGCTCGACCTGTTGCAGGTCGACCAATTCCAGTCCCAGGCGTCTGGCGAGTTCCGCCGTCGCCATCGAGGTAGGCACGCAACGAACTTGCAGCCCTGCCGCCGCGCGGCGCGCCAGCGCCTCGACAAAAGCCGTCGCGGCGCGACCGGTTCCCAGCCCCACGATCGCGCCGGGGCGTACCTCGGCTGCCACGAATTCCGCGGCCGAACGGCCCGCGATGTATGTCTCCTCGATGCTCGAGGTGGTCATGCCGTCACGTGCTCCTCGACGGAGAGCGCGTCACCAACCAGGGTGACTAGCCGAGCCAGATGGACTCCCAGGTCGGCCCCGACATGCACCCGCACCGCCCTCCGACCGCGCTGACCCAATACGGAGAAATCACCCAGCGCTTGCGCTTGCTTCACCGCGCCCAAGGTGAAAGGCTCGCCAGGTACCGCAAGGTCTTCCGTGTCGTCGCTGGTGATTTCCAAGAACACGCCGGTACGCGGGCCGCCCTTGTGCAACTGCCCTGTGGAATGCAGGAATCGGGGTCCAAAGCCCAGAGTGGTAGCCACGCGACGGCGGTCGCGTACGAGGCGCCTCAGTTCCTCTAACGGCGCCGCAACCGAGGGCACGCTGGGCAGGAAAGCATTGATCGCGAAATAATCGTCGGGGACAAGGTTGTTCACGTGCGCCGCCAACCAGTCGCACACCGATCCAGCCCCTACTTGGCGCGCCAGGATGCGTCCGTAGGCCCCCTCGCAAAACAATGCCAAGCCCTCGGAACTGGCAACCGGCACGACCGTAGCCAGGGCTCCACTAGTGCGATAGGAATCCATCAGCGCCCGAGCTGCGATTTTTGCCGCTTCGACATCGGGTTGATCGAACGGGTTCACTCCCAGCACGGCGCCAGCCACGGCCGTGGCAAACTCCCAGCGAAAAAATTCTGCCACCACATCGGCGACGCTGTCGAGTGATAGCGAAATTACCGGATGGCCCGCAGCGGCCAGTTCGTAGAGCGCGCGATCAGCCTCGGCGTGGTCGTCGCTGGCCAGTCGCAGTTGGCAAAACACTCGATCCGTTCCATAGCCAGACGGCGAAGTAAGCGGCTCGCCGTCGATGGGAACTAGCCCTTGGCCATGCTTGCCTGTCGACTCGGCGAGCAACTGTTCGATCCACCCGCCCAATCCAGCGATCGACGGTGAAACAACCAGCGTGACCTTGTCTCGTCCACGGCGTGCCAATTCGCCCAGGGTCACCCCCAGGCGCACTCCGGGGTTTTCGCACGCCGGCACCTTGGCCCCGCATCGCGCGACCATAGCCGCCGCGCGGTCCAGCAGTAGACCAACGTCGAGCCCCATGGCCGCGGCCGGCCCCATGCCAAAGGGCGAGAGCGCGGAAAAGCGACCACCGATGGTTTTCCATCCGTGCAGAATGCGGCGAAACTGGTGTTCGGTTGCCACACGTTCCATGGCCGTACCCGGATCGGTAATGGCCACGAAGTGCTCGCCTGCCCGCTCGGCCCCCACAGCGGCGGCGACTCGCGCGCGGAAAAACTGGTACAGCAAGTTAGGCTCGATCGTGCCGCCCGACTTCGACGCCACGATGAACAGAGTGCGCGCGGGATCAAGAGCTTTCGCGACCGCAGCTACCTGGGCTGGAACCACGGAATCGACAACGATCAGTTCCGGAAAGCCGGCACGCACGCCAAACGTGCGGCGAAGCACGTCGGGGCACAGGCTCGAGCCCCCCATGCCGAGCACCACCAGGTGGCGAAATCCGCCCTCGCGCACGTCCCGCGCCAGTTCGTCGAAGGGGCCCCGGTGCCCTCGCAAGTGCTCGACAATGTCGAGCCAGCCCAACCACTGTGCCTCGTCGGCGGATGTCCACAAACTGGCATCTCGTTCCCAAAGACGTGCCGTGCCGGCAGCCTGATCCCAGGCGACCGCCGACGACGAGCAAGTCGTGTCGTAGGTCCCAAGACGAAACGAATCGACCGTCGCGGGCCACGTCGCCATCGCTATGGGGGCTCCGAAAAAGAGGTCGCCAAGTTCGCCCGGCGCAAGCGGGCACGGGTGGCGATACTACCGCAGCGTGCGAGAAGGATACAAGCGCAGCCGGGAAACGAGCAACCAGAAGAGGGCCACCAGCGCACGAAATGGCGAGGTATTCCCCACGCTGCGCTCGGAGAATGCCAGGCAACCTCGGTTAACAGCGAGGGTCCTGTGGGCAACCAGTGGAGGCCAACGCCAGCGCTGCTAGAACCCGCCCTGTTCGAGCAGCTCGAAATCGAACCAGTGCGAGATTTGTTCGGGCGAACGCTCGATGGTGTTGGTAAAGCGTGCGTACAGCGATTCAACATCGCGCACGCCCAACGAGGCGAGCAGGTGGAACTTGTGCTGCAATAGCTCGTCGAGCACACGTCCATCGTGGCGTGCGTGGCCCACCGGGTACATCACCAATCCGCTCGACAGCGTGCCCAAGCGGTCGATATCGATATCGAGCGTGGTCGGAATGCCATCGGGGTATTTGGCATCGTACTCGGGGCCCCCGTGCTGGAACTCGATGCGCTCGATCAGATCGCGGGTAATGGGGTGGAACAGTGCCTGGTCGTTATAGTCCGCGGGGCACAACATCAGGTCGCGCCAGCCTGTGCGTTGCTGCTCGAAGGCCTTGCGCAGTAAGGTGGCGATGATATACACCATCGAGTGGTCCGCACTCTGCCGGGTTCGCGGATCGCGCTTGGCGGGATCGCCGATGATGCCGAATGCCGGCTGATAGATCGTGATGCGCAGTTGTCGCAAGCGCCCGCGATCTTCTAAGATCTCTGGATGCGCTTCCAGCAGCGTCAGCAAGCCGTGAATAGCACCAGCCGATTGGTGCTCGTACAGCCCCAGCTTGAAATGCATGCCCATCACGGCGAAATCGTCTCCCGAGGCACCCAGCACCAGATCGAACGGGCTGCTTCCCTTGAGCGAAGGCTTCTCGAACAAGCAAAAGATAGCCTCGGGATTGCGAAACACATCGGCCGGGCCAACAAAACCCCGGAGCGCGCGACGCAGGCTGACGATGGCTGCCTCGGTACTGATGGCAGCCGACGCGCCCTTGGAATCGGAAAGTTGCTTGCCGGCCCGAATCGCGCGAAACGGAATGAAATGGGCTACGACCTGACCGATGGCCGACTCGATTTGTTCGGCCGTAGCGCCCAAGATGGCGCCGTAGGTCGCAGCCGAGGCAATCGCACCATGTACAACATGGTCGATCTTGTAGTCCTTCAGCGCGAACACCTCGGCCAATCGTCCTCGGATTTCGTCTAACAAGATCATGGCCCGCAGCGTCTG
>CAYSXM010000376.1:0-5149 GCA_964434905.1 uncultured Pirellulales bacterium
ATGCTGAAGGAGGCGGCGGGCCTCTCGAACGACGAACTGTACGACGTCTTCGACGAGTGGAATCGAGGCGATCTCGACAGCTACTTGATTGAAATCACGCGCGATATCTTCAGCGTGAAAGACGAACTAACCGGGGGGCACCTGGTCGACCTGGTTCAAGACACGGCCGGCAGCAAAGGTACCGGCAAGTGGATGAGCCAACTGGCGCTCGATCTGGGGGTTCCCACCACGCTGATTACCGAAGCAGTTTACGCACGGTATTTGTCCTCGATGAAAGACGCCCGGCGCCGCGCCAGCACCGCACTGGCCGGCCCCAGCGGCCGCTATACGGGCGACAAGGCAGCGTTTATCGGCGCGGTGCGCCAGGCACTATACGCCTCGAAAATTGTCAGCTATGCCCAGGGGTTCGTCCAGTTGGCCGCCGCAGCCGAGGAACATCACTGGCCGCTGAACTATGGGGGGATTGCCTTGTTGTGGCGCGGGGGCTGCATCATCCGCGCGCAGTTCCTGGAACGCATTACCGATGCCTTCCGTGCCGATCCTCGGCTGGAAAACTTGCTGTTGGCCAGGTACTTCCGCGCGGCGGTCGGCAGCAGCCAAGATGCCTGGCGGCACGTGGTAGCCACGGCCGCCACGTTGGGAGTGCCCACGCCGGCGTTTTCCGCCGCGCTTTCGTATTACGATGGCTATCGCCGCGAGCGATTGCCAGCCAACCTGTTGCAGGCCCAACGCGACTATTTCGGCGCGCACACCTATGCCCGGACCGATCGCGAGGGAACCTTCCACACGGATTGGCTACACCAGCGTCGACCGCCGCGCGCTTGATTCGCTGATTCGCCAGGCCTGGCGGTAACGCCTTGCCTGGCGACAACCGACCCCGGACTTTCCACTCGCCTGCTCCACTCGAAACCTCGGCAAACCATTCGATGACTCTGCCCGCCGAGTATCTTGAAAACCTGTTTGGCCTGGCGGGCCAGGTGGCCGTGGTGATCGGGGGAACCGGCACCCTGGGGGGCGCGCTGTGTCGCGGATTGGCAGCCGCGGGCGCCCAGGTCGTGGTGGCTGGCCGGGGTGCCGAGCGCGGCGCGGCCTGCGTGTCTGCGATCTCTGCTGCCGGGGGAAAGGCGGCGTTTGCCCCGGTCGACGTTACCTCGCGTGAGTCGCTGGAAGGATTGTTGGCTCAGGCCCTAACGCAACACGGCCGCGTCGACGTCTTGGTCAACGGGGCCGGCGTGAATCACGCCGCGAATTACTTGGACGTGACCGAGGATGATTGGCAACGCGTGCTCGACAACAATCTGACCGCGGTCCACGGGGGCTGCCAGGTATTCGGCCGGCAGATGGTCAACCAACCCGACGGCGGTTCCATCATCAACATCGCCAGCGTGACGGCCCACTTGCCTTTATCGCGAGTATTCGCCTACAGCGCATCGAAGGCCGCGGTGGTCAACCTGACGCAAAACCTGGCCCGCGAATTTGCCCCCCACGGCGTGCGAGTCAACGCCCTCTGCCCGGGCTTCTTTCCCGCGGAGCAGAATCGCAAGATACTCGACGCGACCCGCACGCAGAACATTCTGGGCCAGACTCCGTTGGCGCGGTTTGGCGAACCCGACGAGTTGATCGGCGCCACACTACTGTTGGCGTCGCGCCGAGCGGGAAGTTTCGTGACGGGCGCAACGCTGTATGTCGACGGCGGATTCACCGCCATGAGATTCTAGCGCCGGCGGGCATGCATCGCGCCCCGCGGCTTCGAGGCACCATGAATCGAGCAACGCTCGTTTGCCGCGGCCTATGGCATCATCGTCGTAGCCACGCGGCATTGGCCGGGGGCGTGGCGGTGGCCACCGCGGTGCTGTGTGGCGCGCTGGTGGTTGGCGACTCGGTACGCGGCAGCCTGCGCGACTTGGTCGTGGGCGGACTGGGCCGCATGGAAGCCGCGCTGGTAACGCAGCAGTTTTTCCGCGCGGATTTGGCCGATGAAGTCGAGGCACGGCCGGGGTTCGACGAGCATTTTTCCCAGGCCGCGCCGGCCATCGTACTCGAGGCCACGTGCGAAGCGCCGGGCACCGGACGGCGCGCACGCGGCGTGTCGGTGCTGGGCGGCGACGAACGCACCTGGAGCCTGGGGCACCACGGCCCGTCGGCAACCCCGGCCCGAGATCGCATCGTGCTCAATGCACCCTTGGCCGACGAACTGGGCGTGGGTGTGGGAGACGAAATCGTGCTGCGGCTGGGGCAACCCAGCGACATTCCCGCCGATAGCCCGCTGGGAAAAAAAACCGAGACCGTGCGCAGCCGGCGTTTAGTTGTGGCGTCGATCGTACCAGCCCAGGGTTGGGGCAGATTCCAGCTTCGCCCGCGACAACAACTGCCCAAGAATGCCTTCACCTCGCTCGCCACGTTGCAATCGCTGGTCGATCAACCGGGCCGCGTCAACGCGCTTTTGGTCGGTAGCCGCACCGATCGCCAGGCGAGTACCGCGCCTGGGCTCACCGACGACCAGCGCTGGCTGTCCAGCGCACTGGAACCATCGCTCGCAGACCTGGGCTATCGGCTCAAGGCCTCGCCCCGGGGCTATTGGCAATTGACTGCCGCGCGCATGCTGCTGGAACCAGCGGCCGTCGCCGCGCTCGATACCGTGGCCGGAAACACGCCCCGCCAAGCGGTACTGAGTTACTTGGCCAACGAACTGGCGATTGGCGACCGCACCATTCCCTACTCGACGGTGGCGGGTATCGACTTCGTCGCCGAGCCACCCCTGGGGCCTTGGACCAGCACCGACGGAACGGTGGCGGCGCCGCTAGGCCAAGGTGAAATCGCGCTGCACCGCTGGGCGGCCGAGCAACTTGCCGCGCGGCCCGGCGACATCGTGCGGCTGCGCTATTTCGCGCCCGAAAGCACGCATGGCGAGGTCGAGGAACGAACCGTCGAATTGCGCCTGGCACGGATTCTCGAACTGGCGGGCGCCGTGGACGACCCCCAACTAACACCCGAACTGAGCGGCGTCACCGACCAGCAGTCAATCGCCGACTGGAACCCCCCCTTCCCTTTCGATGCCCAGCGAATTCGCGATGTCGACGAAAAATATTGGGACGAGCGCCGGGCCACACCTAAGGCTTTTGTCAGCCTGTCCCAAGCACAGTCGCTGTGGGGTAGCCGGTTCGGCGACACCACCGCGGTGCGTCTGGCGCCCCCGCCGGGCACCACGCTCGAGGGCTTCACTCAATTGTTTCGCCCCGACCCGGCCCGGTTGGGGTTTGTCTGGCGGCCCGTATTGCGCGAAGGATTGGCAGCCGCGGCCGGCACCACGCCATTCGATGCCTTGTTTCTGGGCTTCAGTCTGTTTCTCATGGCCTCGGCCACGCTGCTCATCGTGGTGCTGGTGCGATTGGCGGTGGACCAACGCACGCACGCCTGGGGGCTGCTGGCAGCGCTGGGGTTCACGGCGCGCCAAATCCGTCGTCTGATCTGGACCGAAGGGGCCGTGGTAGCCCTCGCCGGAGGATTGTTCGGCACCGCGCTCGGCGTGGGCTATGCCTGGCTGATGCTGTGGGGGCTGCGAACCTGGTGGCTGGCAGCCGTAAACACGCCGATGCTTTCGCTGCACGTGAAATCCGCGAGCCTGATGTGGGGGTTCGCGTTGGGCCTCTCGGCAGGTGCGGCGGCCGTGTGGTGGGCGGTACGGCGTCTGAACGATATCTCCACCGTCGCGCGGTTGGCCGGCAGAACCGCTCCGGCACTGACCCCCTCGGGGCGACCTGTGGTCGAGCGCTGGCTGGCGCGCGGCGCTGGCCTGCTGGCGGTTGGGTTGGCCGCCCTGGCCACTCGGCTCGATGGAATGTCCCAAGCAGGTACATTTTTCGCCTCGGGTTGGCTGGTGCTGGTGGCCATGGTGACGACGTTTCGCGGCTGGTTTCGCCGCGGAGGAACTGGCGATTTGGTCGCCATCGGCGGCTGGCCGCTGTTGCGCCTGGCAGCGCGCAATGCTGCGCGCCACCCGGCACGCGGCTTGAGCACGGTCGCACTCGTGGCGTCGGCCGTTTTCTTGGTGGTAGCCATTAGCGCCTTTCGCCTGGCGCCAGGCGACACCTGGCGGAAAACCGACGGCGGCGCCGGGGGACTGGCCCTGTGGGCCGAAACCGATCGGCCGCTGTTGTTCGATTGGACAACTGCAGCGGGACGGGAATCGCTGGGGTTATCCGCTGGCGATAGCAACACGCTGAGCAACACGACGACCTTTGCGCTGCGCGTGCAACCTGGCGACGATGCCAGTTGCCTGAATCTGTATCGCCCGCGTTCTCCCCGCGTGCTCGGGGTTCCGGCAGCGTTTGTCGAGCGCGGCGGGTTTGCTTGGGCCAAGTCGGCCGCTAGTACAGAGGCGGAACTCGCCAACCCCTGGCTGCTGTTGCGGCGCCAATTGCCCGCCGTGCACACGAACGATGCCTCGGCGGCGAACGTGCCGTTGATTCCGGTAGTGATCGATCAGAACACGGCGCAATACAGCCTGCACCTGTGGGGCGGCGTGGGCGAACACGTCGACATCGACGATGGACAAGGGGGCCGTGCTCGGTTGGTCGTTGTGGGCTTGCTGGCCAACAGCGTGCTGCAAGGCGATTTGGTGGTCAGCGAGGAAAACTTTGTGCGACTGTTTCCCAAAGTCAGCGGCCATCGCTTGTTCTTGGTCGCCACAGCGCCGGGGACCGAGTCCGAGGTCGAAGCCGCATTGGAGCGAGCGGGGGGCGATTTCGGGCTCGATGCCGTCCACACCGCCGAACGATTGTCCAGCTTCATGGCAGTGCAGAATACTTACTTGTCGACGTTTCAAAGCCTGGGCGGGCTGGGCCTGCTATTTGGCGTGTTCGGGCTCGCGGCCGTCCAATGGCGCAACGTCAACGAGCGGCGCGCCGAACTGGCCCTGTTCGAGGCCCTGGGCTTCCGCCGCCGCAGGTTGGGTGCCTTGGTGCTGTGGGAAACCGCCGGTTTGCTCGGCCTGGGGCTAATGGCCGGACTGGTCGCCGCCATGGTGGCTGTTGCGCCGCACCTGGCGGCTGGCGCGGCAGGTCTTCCCTGGCGCAGCGTCGCTGGCCTGTTGGCGGTCGTGGCACTAGCGGGCCTGGCCGTGGGCTGGTGGACTGCGAAAGCCACGCTG
>CAYSXM010000377.1:0-5133 GCA_964434905.1 uncultured Pirellulales bacterium
CTTTGCCCGACAGACCCGCCAATCGCTTCAATTCAGCCGCCGAAGCAACGGTGGTATTCCAGGCCAAAAGCGCCCCCAGCATCCACGACAGCGACCGACCGCGACTCACCATTGAATGCATGACGGAATCCGTGTTCCTGGAAACCCACGACCTGCCTGCGCCGGCACACAAACGGCGCTTTTTTAGACGGTTCGCTACCGACTAATCTCTCCCCCACCTGGGCCGATCGCAACCCTACCAGCGGGCGGTGGCTGTCGCTATCGCACCTTGCCCAAGTAACGCAAAAACTCGTCGTCAAGCGTGGCTAAATCGCCAAATGCCTGTTGGAACTCTGCCAGCCGTGTCTCCGGCGTGTCCCACACTAGATAGGGTTTTTCCGCAATCTGTCGCAGATAGGCACGGAATTTTGCGGGGTACTTCCGCGCCAAGAAATACACCAGGCCCCAGCTTTCGGCATAGGCGTCGAGTCCTTGCCGCGAATCGCGAAAGCGATCGTCGGTGGCCACCAAGGTCGCCAGCGAGTCGGCCGGCCGTTCGGCCGCGAACCCCCGCAACCGGGCCAGCCGAGGGTAATTCACCGCCCCGATCTGGCGCCACCCTTTTTGACTGGTTAGGTCGGGGGTTTCGAAATACATGGCCAGCCCCTCGCCCAGCCATAACGGCACATCGGAAAAGCGACGATGCACGCCCGTATTGAACGCAATCTGATGCGTGGCCTCGTGGACGATGGTGGTCACGGCCTCGGCGGCCTGTGGGCGCGCCAACAAGCGGTTGATGGCCCCCGGCGATTCGCGCGCGTCGCCCGGCCGGCGCCAGGCCTCGACCGCGGTCAAGTCATACATGGTCACCCGATTGGTGCGCAGATGGTAATAGCCCACGATCTGCTCCACGTTGTCGCCCACTTCTGGTCGGGCGTGGCGCACATAGGCATTCCGATCGGCGAACACGACCACCACCAAGGGGAATTCCAGTTCAACAAGGGCCAGCTCTTGCCGCGATTCGTAGGTGACAAACGCCTGGTGCAGCCGCTCGAATAGCGCGCCGCACCATTGCGCATAAGCGCGCGACGTGTCGTAAGCAATCAGATAGCGCGCCGTCGTGTGAATGCTGAAACCGTCGGGCTACTGTTCGAGCACCCGGGCGGCCAGCGCGTCGGATTCCCAGGGAACGAACGGGCGATCGTCGCTCGTCCGGGTAACGAGCTCCTCGGGGGTGACGGCCCACAGTTCGCCGTCGGGTGTTTTAACCAAGAGGCCGCCATCTTGTGCTTCGACCAGCACCTGGCCGGCAATCTTTAGGGTTCGCTCGTCTCGCTGTAGCGTGATTTCGTCGAGCGCCCAAGCCCCCGGAGTTTGCGCGCTCAGCGCGCACGCCAGGGCCCAGCCAGACAGTAGGCCCTGCCGCCAACCCTTCCGCGCCGTACCACAGGCGGCAATCCAGGCGAGCGTTGCCCGGCCAAGGGCCATGGCGCAACTGGCTGTGCGTTGCGTCCCAAGTGGACGTGACACGTTGCGTCCCCGGGGCTATGGCGATTTCTGAATGCGTGCCACGATGGGCCGTTCGACTCGACCGTAGAAGCCCGCTGCCAGCAGCCGGCCCCGAGTCAGGGCGACCGGAATTTCGTCTCCGGCCAGGGTCACGGTGCCACGTTCCAAGTCGCAATCGACGCTTTCAATTTCCTCGATCTCTGCCAGCGCCTTGGCCACGGCGGTAGCGCACCCCTTGCAGCACAGATGCACGCCGCGAAATACCAAGCGATCCTCGCAAGCTTCGGGCGACAGTTTTTCAATGGGCCAGTCGATGGTTTCGCCCAGCCGCTGGGCCTCGCCATAGAACCCGGCCAGGCGCACCGCATCCAGTGCGGCTTCC
Organism: uncultured Pirellulales bacterium; assembly: GCA_964434905.1. Lineage (GTDB taxonomy): Bacteria > Planctomycetota > Planctomycetia > Pirellulales > CAYNRE01 > CAYSXM01. The sequence continues at coordinate 1,871 of CAYSXM010000377.1, forward strand.
AAGTCTCCCTGCTCCACGAACCGAAAACTGGCCCGGCCGCTGGCGAGCTTGACTTGCACGTCCGACACCCCTGGAACGTCGACCAACGCCGTGCGCACCGCCGACACACACGTCGCGCAGCACAGGTGCAGGCCCACTAGTTCCACGCGCTGGAAATCGTCGGCCACAGGGGGCGGCGATTCCGCGGCGCGCAATGCCACCACGGAACCGAGAATCAAACCAAGGAACACCCATCGCGGCTGCATCGCGACATCCCTGCCCACGAGAACAATACCCAAAGCGTTTTAGTCGTTCGCACGGCCTCTGGCTTTAGGGCCGATCCCTGGACCGCTTGTGGCGGCGAAAGCGGGAGTTTTTTGATGCTGCAAGGAGTGGTTCCTCTCCGCGTATCCAAGGATCGATACGCGGAGGAATCACGACGCCGCAGTATCCAAAAACTCCCCTTTCCCTTCGGGTTTTGCCAAATTCACGTCGTCTGCTTCGTCATGGCAACTCCGCAGATACACTCCGAATATGCGTCGTTGCTCTTGCTCGCATCCTACGTAAATTTGGCCAAAACGCCGCTCACAATGGGTTCTGGGATAGGCCCGGAGGGCAATAGCTAGGGTCGACAACCGGCACACGGTGTTTCGCCCCGTGCGCGCGCCGGTGGTCAGCGCACTCCCCGGCGTCTACCTCGCTAGTGGCGCGAGAGTGTAGGCCCCCGCCCGGCACGCGGTCAATCGCGACCCGCGCGCCGCGATAGCAATGACAGCACGGCCCATGCCAGGCTGGTCAGAGCCACGCAGGCCAGTAAGCAACCAGCCACCTGATCGTCGACACCGTAGTGCAGCAGCGAAAACACACGAACCGCAACCGTCGTAGCGCCCGGTGGTAATAACATGATGGAAGTCGCCACGTCGCCCCAGGCCACCAGCATTGCCACCCAGGCCGCCGCTGCCACGGCCGGCCACCGCTGGGCCAACGCAACGCTCCACAACAACCGCCACCACGGAGCGCCGTCGCACGCGGCGACCTCCATGGGTGGACGGGCCAGGCTGGCAAAGGCCTGCCACAAAATGAGCGTGGCGATAGGCCACGCCTTGATGGTCAGCGCGAGGGCAGTCGGGACCAACGTGCGGTCGTACAGCCAACACAGCCCAGGCATGCCCGGTTGGTTGAAGACCCCAATGCCTAATAAGCCCACCAGCGGACCGGGCGTGGCCAGCGCTAACGCCACGGCCCCCAGCACCACCGTGGCCCCCTGCCGCGCGCGGTCTGCCCACCAGGCCGCCGGCACGGCCGTGGCCAGTGTTAACAGCACGACCCAGGTGGCCAAGGTCGCCGAACACAACGCCTCTTGGATGAATCGCTGTGGCGCGCTCGCAATGGTGGTCAACGCCTTGTTCAGCGACCAGTTGCGCACCACCGCCTCGGGCGTCGACTCGACCGTTAGTCCGACCCACATCAGCAGATTTCCGACGGGTACCAGGACCATGAGCGTTAGGGCCAGCGCGACCACGCCCATGCTCCACAACCGGTATTGGCCACCTGTCGGCGGGCCCGCCGCACGGGGCGCCGCCCACACGGCGCGCGGCACCCACCACCGAGATGCATACGCGGCGCCGACCAGTAATAGCAGTAAGGGCGCGGCGCTCGACGCCACGAGCGGAACTAATTGCCCGGGTTCAGCGCCCAGCGATAGCTCGACATAAACCACTTCGGCCAGGGTACGCACCTGAAAAAAATCGGTGACACCGATTTCCGACGCCACCAGAACTGCGACCCAGAGCGCCGCCGCCAACAAGCTGCCCAGGGCTCGGGGCATCGTCACCCGGCGGAAGACCTGCCAAGGGCCGGCATCTTGCGCTGCAGCCTCTTCTAAACAGCGCTCGACCGCCAGGAAACCTACCCCGGTTACCAAGGTGACCCAAGCAACGGCCATGACTCCATGCACCCAGGCTGCGCCCCAGAAGCCCGCCACGAGTGCGGCGGTTCCGCTGCGGTTAGTCCACCAGCCTTGCTGGCCAAATCCGGCGTTCCACGCCGCGGCATGTACATAGGCCGGTAGCATCGCGGAAACCAGACTCGCCCGCCATAGCCACCGCGCGCCTGGGGCGCCGCTGCGGGTTGCAACCCAGCCGCTGGTGGCTCCCAGCGGCAAGGCCAAGATCCATACGGCAGCCACGAGGGCTGCGGTGTGCGCCACAGGGCCCGAGTTGCGTGCAGTGAAGACGAAGGCGCCGAGCGCCACGAGGCCGCCAGTTGCGATCAGTAGACTTCTTAAGCCGCCCAGTCGTCCCATAGCCTCAGTTTATGTTCAAAAACCCTGTGGAGCGTCGACCTTGGCTGGCCGCCAGCGCTTTGCTACAGTCCCGCCCCTTGTCCTCACCGCGCAGCCGCTCCCAAGGCACGAGCGCCTCGGGCGCTGGCATGTTCGCCGAAGTCGCACGGGATGTCTCGCACTCTCTGGCTTTTTCCTGGTCGCCCATGCTGCACATCGCCTGCCAATTGCTCCGGGGCCGTCTGGTGTTGGCGCTGTCGATTGCGTTCTGTACTGGTTGCGCCACTTCGTCGACAACGAACCGTGGTCGCGTGGCCTGGCCCTGGTCGAAGCCGGTCGATCCGATCACGGCCAACATCCCGGCGCCGCATGAACTGATGAACGAAGTTCGCGAATTCGCTGCCAGCGCCGATCGCTATTCGCCGGAAGAACGGGAAAAGTATGCACAGCAGTTCGCCCAAGGACTGCGTAACGAACAAGACCCGTTGATGCGGATGGAGATTCTTCGCGCCTTGTCGAAAGCTCGCACCCCCACCGGCGACGCGCTGTTGCGTGTCGGTCTGCAAGACCCCGATCGCGACGTCCGCGTGGTCTGCTGCGAAGCATGGGGGAGTCACGGCGGTGCCGAAGCCGTGGACCTGCTGGTGGGCGTGATGACCCAAGACACCGAGCACGACGTGCGGATGGCCGCAGCCCGGGCCTTGGGCACGCTGGGCGATCGGCGCGCGGTGGCGAGCCTGGGCCTGGCCTTGGAAGATGAAAACCCCGCCATGCAGCGCCGCGCCGTCGAGTCGCTCAAGACGATTACCGGCGAAGATTTGGGGAACGATGTCAATGCCTGGGCCAGCTACATCAAGGCCGGCGCACCCCAGCGCGAAATCTCCGTGGCCCAGAGGCTTCGCCGATTGCTGTAACACGCCAGTGCCCGGGAGAGGACTTGAACCTCCACGACCTTGCGGCCACAAGAACCTGAATCTTGCGCGTCTGCCAATTCCGCCAC
>CAYSXM010000378.1:0-5133 GCA_964434905.1 uncultured Pirellulales bacterium
ATAGTAGCTGATCTTATAGCCCTCGGCCGCGGTCACAGGTTTGCTACAGGCCAGCCCCATCAGCGTGTTGCCATAGGTCGGGGTCATGTACACCCCGTCGAGCAGCTCCTCGGTGGCGAATCGCGTCCACTGCGGCGTGAACTCGGTGCCTCCGGAAAAAATGCCGGTAATACCCGTTTGCCGAATGCTCGATCCTTGCGACTCGAGCGCGTTGGCTAACGACTCCAATAGCTTGGGCGTGGTGAACATGCAGCGAATGTCGTGCCCCGCGCCCAGCACCGTCACGGCCTGGTCGATCACGTGCTGCTTGTAAGCCTCGAGATGTTCCATCCACCCCTTCTTGATCAGCTTGATCACCCAGCGCGGATCGAGGTCGACACAAAAACAGATGCCACCACGAAACTGGCACAGGTGCTCGACCGCCAGCCGCAGCCGCCGCGGACCCGAGGGACCCAGCATCAGCCAGTTCGACCCCGGCGGAAAATGTTCATCCGGCAGGGTGCGGCTAAACAGTTCATAGTCCGTGCGGAAATCGTCGACGGAAATCCGACTCTTGGGCACACCGGTCGTGCCGCCGGTCTCAAACACATATACCGGCCGCTCGGCAAAGGCCCGGGGCACCCACCGCCGCACCGGCCCGCCCCGCAACCATTCATCTTCAAACAGGGGAAACTTCTTCAGGTCGTCGAAAGTACGCACCTCGCGCAGTGGATCGAATTTCAGCGACCCCGCACGCTCCAGCCAGAACGGGCAGCCCGTCGACGGATGGAAATGCCACTGCACTATTTCATGAGTCCGCGCATCGAGCGCGGCACGTGCAGCCGATACGGCCGCAGAGTCGGCGGTGGAACTGGCGGTCATCGGTCGATTTATCCCAGCCAAGGCTCGAAAAACCAGCGGGCACCACCCGCAGGCGCCGCGGACACCGCCCGCGAACCCCTGAAAATACCCGACGAACACCCGCCAAACAACCGACCGCGCCCCCACTTCCTCGCCCCGCAGGTTGGTTGCCACCCGCGCCACCCGCCCCACTCGCTAGAACAGGTGCTGCTGCCGTGGGTCGCCAGGTAAGCTGCGCCCGCCCCGCCTGCCACGCTCCGCGGCGGCACCGGCAGGATCGGCGCCATCGGCGCCACGATCGCTTGCCGTGGAAGTCCCCCGTGGCACGCCTGGGAGTACGGCATCCGCCGCGATCGGCTCGATGCACGAAGGATCGTCGAACGAAACCCGGTTCACCTGGAGGCCCACCTGAGCCATGGTCAACAGATCGTCGGGGGCGGGCGACCACAACAATTCGAGCAGCTCGGCCGGCGCTGGCGCGTCGGCCAGCCAGGCGTCGATCTGGCTCGCGTCGCGCACGATCGCCGGCATCCGTGCGTGCAATGTCCGCATCAATGCATTGGCCGGAGTGGTCAGAATGGTAAAGGTTACCAGCGGGTGATCGGCCGGCCCCCAGGTATCCCATAGCCCGGCCAACCACAGCGGTTGGCCATCGGCGCGGTGCATGTGATAGGGCTGCTTGCGCGTGCCCTGTCGCTGCCATTCGTAGAAACCGTCGGCAGGTACCAGCGCGCGGCGCCGCGACAATGCCTCGCGAAAGGCCGGCTTCGTCGAGGCCGTTTCGCTGCGCGCGTTGATCGTATGCTGGCCCAGCGACTCGTCGCGGGCCCAGTGCGGAACCAAACCCCACCGCGCGGCAACCAGTTCGCGACCACGCGGCGGTGCCGCGGCCGGTTCGGCGGCGCGACGTACTATCGCCGTCACCTGTTGCGGCGCAATGTTGAAACGTGGTCCCCAGGCCACGGGCGCAAATAAATCGAGCTGCCGCGCCAACACGCTGGCCGGAGTGTGCAGATTGAACCGCCCACACATGGCTAGCCTCCTCCAACCCGAATTGACAACTGGCGATTCTCCGCCCCTGCAACGCGAAACCTGGCCCAGCGCCGCCAGCACGGCGTGCCCAGCACGGCAAATCGTGGCAGTCTGCAGGGCTACCAAACGGTTCCGGCAACTACCGGTCGCGGGGCCTGAGCGCCTGCTCTTGGGCCAGGTCGCGTGCCGTGTGTTCGATCCCCGCGCGCCACTCGTCGAACCGCGCTCGGCTGGGAAAAAACAGCGCCAACAGCAGGCCTGCCAGCAACAGTGCAGTTGCCAGCGCCCACGGCGAACCTTCCAAAAAATAGGCGGCGGCGTTGAACATGGCCATGCCTTCCAGCAGTGCCGAGCCGATAATCCCGCGCTGCACAAAGGCGACGCCCCACTGCAGCTCGTCGGCTGGCAGCCGGCGGGCCAGCGACTGCCGCGTGACGATGCGCAGCACCAGCAACACCCCGACCAATGCACCCAGCGCCAAGGCAATGCCAAGCACACTGACCATTCCCAGGCGGTCGACCACGAACAGCGGCCCGGCCTCTTGGGCCCGCACGACCAATAGCACCATCGCCGTGGTGACCACGCTCATGGCCAGCGCCGTGACGACGATTGCCAGGGTGCGCAGTTGCGCGTCAAGAGTCGGCTGGGGGGTGCTGTTCATCCCGCGCATCCTGTGGTTCGCACGCCGCGCCGGACCCACAGCCCACGACGGCCGGCAGGCCCACTACGGCCGGTGGGCGGGCGCGCTAAAAAACTTGGCGGCCTTTTCCAACGCACCGGGAATATAACGCATCGCCGAATAGTGTCCCGCGTCGAGCCAGAGGATCTCCGGCTCGCCAAAGGCACGCCACAGCGCCTCGGTACAGGCCTTGGGCACAATCTCGTCGTGGTCGGCGTTGAGCATCAGAATCTTCCGACCACGCACATTGGCACCATATCGCGCTGGGTCGATCGGCGCCAACAACTCGAACAACTCTTCCTTGGTGCGCCCGCTGGCCAGCCATTTCTCGCGAGCTTCCTTCAACTCGGGCAGGCCTTCGGAATCCCAGCCAATCTGAGACAAGTCGCCGCCGGCCAGCATCAGGAACATTTTGCCGAAACGCGGCTCGGCCGTGCCGGCCAGTGCACCCGTGATGCCACCCAGACTGATGCCCATCACGCCCAGGTCGGCCGGGTCGATCTCCGACTGTGCTCGCAACCAGCCTGCCGCGCGGCGAATGTCAAGAATGCCCTGCCGCATGCCGGCATAGGTTTGGTGCGGGTCGGCCGAGATCATCTCGATGTCGACTCCCGGCTGTTTGCGTTCGCCGTAGTAGGGCAGCTTGAGAAACAGCGCCCCCACGTCGTGCAGCGCTAGTTGCTTGCAAAACAATCGCGACAGCTCGAAATCGCCCCCCAGAATGTGCAGCACCACCACGCCTGGGTGCTGCCCCGGCGCGACCGGGCGGAAATATTCGCAGTGCACGGTGTTATTGTTAGCGTGCGGCGTTTCCACTGGCGATGGAAATGTGACCAGCGACAATTCGTATCGCGACGACCGGCTGTCGACGAACTGCTGGTCGAACACAAAGGTCTGCGCGGGCAAGCGGAAAATTTCCGCCACCATGGCTTCATTCTCGGCCGGCTCGTACCGCACCTCGCCATGCCGCGGCTCGGCCAGCGAGGGCGCCGCCGTGGCCGTGGGTCCACCAGTTCCCAGGCACGCCACCAAGGTCAGTAGCCAGACCGGTGCCCCCGCGCCGGCATCCCGCTGGCGCCGACTGCAAGTTGCTCGACCGTGCCCCACGGCGGATATACCCACGGCAGATCGTTCCTCGACCACAAACGCCACCTTTCCGATCGTACCAAATAGCAAGTAGAAACTCTGGGCCACGCGATCGCCGCACCCACGCCACGGCGGGGCCCCCCGCCAGTATACCCAGACCCTGCCCTACGGGTTTCGCACCCCTGGTAAACGGTGGGACCGCTGTTCCGCGCCACCTCGCCAGGCCGAACCGCGGTCCCACGCGTTTGCAGCAACGGCTTCGCGCACGCTGCGCACAGCGTCTGGCCCACGACCGCATCGGTGACGCGACGGGGAACCTCAGCCCGACACGACGCGCAGGCTATCCGGAGCACGCCGGGTCCCTCCAGCACGTTCGAACCGTCGACCCGTTCAACTGGTGTTCCGTCGCGAACAAGCCGTGCGCGCCGCGGTTACTTCAAATCCACGGTCCAGTAGGCGTCGCTCAGGAACATCCGCCAGCTTTCATATTTCGGATTTCCCAGCTTGATCGACAGCACCGGGCTGCGCTTCGGTCGCACCGGCGGCTTGATCAACGCCATGCTCGCTTCGTCGGGCGTGCGGCCCCCCTTCCTCACGTTGCACTTTACGCAGCAGCACACGATGTTTTCCCAGCTCGTGTCACCGCCCCGGCTGCGCGGCTTCACGTGGTCCAAGCTCAACTCGCCCCCCGAAAACTTCCGCCCGCAATACTGGCAGCGGTGCCCGTCGCGGGCAAAGATATTGCGGCGGTTAAACCGCACCGTTTGCTTGGGCAGCCGGTCGTAGCTGAGCAAGCGGATCACGCGCGGCACCTGGATCTCGAAATTGACCGAGCGAATCCAGTCCTCGTGCGGCTCCTTGAAGCTCGCTTTCAGCTCGCTAATTTCGCGCCACGATGCGAAATCGTAATTTGCATATTGCCCCGACTCGAGGTGAACCACCTCGGCCAGGTCGCGACACAGCAAGCTGAACGCACGGCGCACGTTCACCACGTGCACCGCCAGATACACGCGATTCAGCACCAACACGCTGGCATCCAGCGGGTTCATCAAGGCCGTCTGTGACATCCAGCCCTCCCTCGTCGTGCATGCGAACTACCCAGCCCGCGGATAAGAAACCGCGCGACCGCATGTCGCACCGCTTGCTATCCTCAGGCAGGGAATCCGGCTACACGCTAATTGTAAGTCGCCACGCAGCCCAAGGCCAGCGCGCAGCCCCGGAACCTCTGGCTGGCACGCCGCCTACCCACTTGCCCGTGCCCTGCAGACGTGCTGAAACCGCAGGCCAGGGCGGCGCGTAAAGCGCAGGGCAGCGCTGCACACTGCTTGGCCGGCGCGGCCTGGTGCGTTGGATCTCGCGGTGGACCGTGGCCTGTCGACGGACGCCGAAAAGCAACTTTGTGCCTCACTGTCAAGCGGGAATTCGGCTGCGAATATGCCGCGGGGTGCACGTCAGCTTTTGCGGGGTTTGGCGGGGGGTGAAAAACGTCAATAGGA
>CAYSXM010000379.1:0-5129 GCA_964434905.1 uncultured Pirellulales bacterium
ACGGCCGAGCCCCCAGACGGTTCGAATGGCGAACAGGGAACGGGCGCCACGGCTGCCGAAGCGCCCCCCAGCGATGGAGAGGCCGCGTCTGGATCGCCTGGCGAAGCGGGCGGCGCGGCAGGAGCGGGGGATGCGGCTTCCGAAGCGGTCGGGGGCACGCCGCGAACTCCCAGCGGTTCGAACCGACCGGGCGCTAGCGCTGAGGCTCCCTCGGCCTCGGCAGAAAACGGGAACAATGCTAGCGACGAGGGTGCGCCGAGTGGTGACCAGCCAGGCGACCCACAGCCAGCTACGCAGGACGGCGCCACCGAGGGTGACGCTGGCGACCAAGCCGAGGGCACGCCTTCAGGGGCCGACCGACGCGACACGAGCCAGGGGGGCGCCGAAGATGGTGCCGCGGAGGGCGGCAGCGACAGCGCCGAAAGCGCCACTGCGGATTCACCACCTCCCTCGAGCGCTCCGCCTAGTGCGCCCGGTGGTCAAGGGCCTGGCCAAGGCAAACCAGCGGGCGAGAATCAAGACTCGCCAGCGGCCGAAAGTACCACGAGCCCGCGCCCTAGGCCCGAGGCCCAAGGTCAACCGCCGACCGACCCTGCCGCCACCGGCGAGCCGGCCGCGCCGGCCACGAATGGGCAGCGCGAATCGGACACCACGGGCGAGGCCGGAGGCGACCGTAGCGGCGGTGGCGAACAGGGGGGCGGCCAGCAATCCGATCAACCAGGACAAGGCTCGCCCGGCTCGAACTCGCCGTCCGACTCTGGAGCCGGCGCCGCTGCAGGTGCGGGAAATGGTCCGGCGGGAGACCAGGCCGGCGACGGCCCCCCGGGAACTGGTAACCCATCCGGTCAAGGCACCACCGGTTCGGGTGCCGGTCGGCCTGGTGCCGGCGGCCAACCGCGCGCGGGTTCAGGCAACGCCGCGTCGGCGAGCACGCCCTCGGGCGATGGGCAGCCGGCTGGCTCCGAAGCGGACGCCGTCCCCGGAGCCGACGGGCCTCCGGACGGTCCGTCGCCGGGAGGTAGCGCGGAAACGGCAACGGGCGGCACATCGGGCGAATCACCCGGTGGTGTTGCTGGTCCCGCAGGAAACGGCGTCGACGATCCCGCCGGAGGACGCCGGATGCGTGGAGGTGGTGGCGACGCCTTGGACGCGGCTGCTGGTGCCGACGAGCAGCCGGACCCGGCGGCCGACGAAGCCAATCTCGACTATGCGCGCCGAGCCACGGATCTGGCGCTCGAGTACCTGCGAGATCAGCAGGCGCAGGGTACGGTAGATCAAGAGTTACTCGACAAATTGGGTTGGTCGGCCGACGATTTGGCCCGGTTTCTAGCGCGGTGGGAAAAGCTGCGCCGCGACGCCGAGCAACCGGGCCCCGAAGCCGACGCTGCCCGCGAGCGATGGCGTCAAGCGCTTCAGGGTTTGGGGCTCAAGCGGCGCGGCTTGCGTCTGGGAGCAGGCGCCGACGAATCGGGTGCGGGGCCGGCCGTGCGTGCCGGGCGCCGGCGACTGCCTCCGGCAGAGTATCGCGAGCAGGTCGAGGCGTATAATCAGGCGACCAGCGGTTCCGCGCCGTAGCTAGAGTGCCGCCCGAGTTGTACAACGGTTCGATGCTCGAATCCGTGCCGCGGTACCTGGTTCCGTTTCACCCCAAGCGGGTGCCTCATCACTTTGCCGATGTGTTGATCATCGGCGGCGGCTTGGCTGGATTGCGCGCGGCAATCGAATGCCACCCGGGCCAGCGGGTGCTGGTAGTCACTAAAGGCGAGCTGTTGCAGTCCAACAGCAACTTTGCGCAAGGGGGCATTGCCGGGGTGTTCGACCCCGAGGACCGGTTCGAGAACCACATTGAAGACACGCTGCGCGCCGGAGGCACGCTGTGTGACCCCCAGGTCGTGGAAATGGTGGTCCGCGAGGCGCCGTTGCGAATCATGGAACTGGTCGATTGGGGCGCCCATTTCGATCAAGGGGCGCGGGGGCTGGCCTTGGGACGCGAGGGAGGCCACAGCCACGGGCGAATCGTGCACGCACTAGGCGACGCCACGGGCAAGGAAGTCATGCGCGCCGTGTGTGCGCGCGCCGCCAGCTTGCCGCATATCGAGACCTGGCAAGAGACGTTCACGCTCGACCTGCTCACCGCCGAGGGGCGCTGCCAGGGCGCGCTGCTGTGGAACGCCAGCCACGGCAAGACCTATGTGTGGGCCAAGGAAACCATTCTGGCCACGGGTGGCGCGGGGCAATTGTATCGCGAAACCACCAATCCGGCGGTGGCCACTGGCGACGGCGTGGCCGTGGCGTTCCGCGCCGGGGCCGAAGTGCGCGACCTGGAGTTCATGCAGTTTCACCCCACGGTGTTATACATCGCCGGCAGCAGTCGGCACCTGGTGACGGAGGCGATTCGCGGCGAGGGGGCGCATTTGGTCGACCGCCACGGTGCGCGCTTCATGCCCGACTATGACCCGCGTGCCGAGTTGGCTCCGCGCGATGTGGTAAGCCAGGCCATTGTCGCGCAGATGGAAAAAACCCAGCACCCCAACGTATATCTGAGCCTGCGGCATCTCGATGCCGAACACGTGCGGCGGCGTTTTCCGGGCATCGCGGCGTTGTGCGTTCAGTTCGGCCTGGACCTGGCGCGCGACCTGATTCCCGTGCGGCCTGGCGCGCACTATCTGATCGGGGGCGTCACGGTCGATCTGTCGGGTCGGACCAGCGTGTCCGGTTTGTGGGCGGCGGGCGAAGTGACCTCGAGCGGCCTGCACGGCGCCAACCGGTTGGCGTCGAACAGTCTGCTCGAGGGGCTCGTCTATGGGGCGCACGTGGGGCGCGGCGCCGCCACCGCGGCGTCGGGCGTGGGCGATTCATTCCAACCGCTCGCTTTGGAAAATCCTCTCAGCGAAGCGCCGGGTGAACCGCTGGATCTGGTCGACATTCGCAACTCGCTGCAAAGCCTGATGTGGCGCAGCGTGGGCATTCGCCGAGACCGCCCCGGACTCGTGGCGGCCCAGCAGATGGTGGAAGGCTGGTCGCGGTATGTGCTGCCGCGCCAGTTCGGCGACGCCGCCGGGTGGCAACTTCAAAACATGCTGACCGTGGCGCGGGTCATGATCGCCGCGGCCCTAGCACGCCAGGAAAGTCGCGGCGTGCATCTGCGGTCGGACTTTCCGCTGACCGACGACGCGCACTGGCGCCGCCACCTGGCCTATGTGAACGGCCCCCAAGGCGCGCCCCAAGTTTGCCCGGGTTAGCCGTCCGTTGAGAAATGTCACTGGATTTGCCAGTGCTCTGGAGCGTCTTGGTGAATACGTGAGTCAGGGACGATGGCGGCTTGCCAAGCCAGACGCGACACGTTCGGCTCCGCAGCCGAAGGCTCATGAAGACTTCGGCGTTACAGCAAGTCGGCAAAGGGAACCGCCAAGCGGCGGAACAGCCCGGTCGGCATGGCCCAGGTGTTCCAGCGTTCGGAGACAGGGCGCGCCCAGGCGGCGTATTGTTCGAGCCCGATCGCCACGAAACCGTACCACTGGTCGCGGAACGACAGCAACTGGTCGGCCGGCAACGGTGCGCGGTCGCCGGTGATTGCGTAGGCAAAGACCAAGGCCGCGCGGCTGGTCTGGCCAAACAAGGTCTGCCAGCGGGCCAGGCTCAACAGGTCGTCGTGGGTGGACCAGTTTTTCCAATACTGGCGCTGTCGGCCGCCGGGAAAGCGCCGCCCCTTGATGTCGACCAGCCAGCTCGCGCCGGCACGGGGCGAGACAATGAAATCCAGGATTTTGAGCGACGCCCCCTGGGGGCCGGCGTCGGCCCAGTGGGCGCGGCGCGACTCGTCGACCGCCACGTAGGGAACGCCCCGCAAGCGCAGGAACTGCTCGAAGGCCGCTTCATAGGGGTTGGTGCGGTCGGTCATGAACGGTTTCGCCCACAGGTGCACTGGCGGTGAATGTCTGGATTGTGCCCCGAGCCCTGTGCGGAAGGCAACTGGCAACCTGGCCGGACAGTGACACACGTCTGTCACTGGGGTGCCTGTCAATCCCCCAGCGGCCCGTTCTAGAATTCGAACGGCTGCTAGGCACTCCGCGCGCGCCTGCCGCGCTGGCTTTGCTGCCGGGCTAACTTGTTGCCGCGTTAGCTCGTCGCGGCGACTTCGGCCACGGCTTGTTCGATGGCCGACAAACCCAGGTCGAGGTCGGCCTGGCTGATCGTCAGGGCGGGCATTAGGGTCAGAATATTCCCCATGGTCAATTTGAAGCTAACGCCCAGGTCGAGCGCCCGGTACATCACCGCTTCGGCCTCGTCGCAGGCCCGCTGTCGGGTGGCGCGGTCGCGCACCAGCTCGACACCCAGCATCAGGCCCAGCCCCCGCACGTCGCCCACCGACGGCTGCCGGGCTTGCAGGGCCTGTAATCGGGCCAGGGCGTGTGCGCCCAAGGCGCGCGACCGGCCCGGCAGATCGTGTTCGAGCACATAATCGAGCGTGGCCAGCGCCGCGGCGCAGGCGACGGGGTTTTTTTCGTGCGTATAGTGGCCCAGCGCGGTGTGAGCCGCCACGTCGAGATCGCCTCGCGCCAGCAGTGCGGCCCAGGGAAAAATGCCCCCGCCCAGCCCTTTGCCAAGTACCAACATGTCGGGCACAACGCCGAAATGCTCGCAGGTGAACAGCTTGCCGGTGCGGCCCAGCGCGTGCGGTATTTCGTCGAAGATCAAGAGCGCGCCGTGCTGGTCGCACAGCGCCCGCACGCGCTGCCAATAGGCCGCCGTGGGGAACTGGGGCGTCGAGCGAACTGGCTCGGCCAGTACCGCGGCGACGTCGCCTTCGCGCTCGAGCACATATTCAAGATAGTCGGCGCATTTCAGATCGCATCCACCACGCTGAGGGCAGTCCCACAAGCAACGATACGGGTCGCAAGGGGGCACGTGCTCGGTGCCGGGCAACAGCGGCCCGATGCCGCGGCGAAACACCTCTTCGCCGCCCACGCTAATCGCGTCGAGGCTGGCGCCGTGGAATGAATCCCACATCGAAATGGTCTTGTGCCGGCCGGTGGCCACGCGCGCCAATTTCAGCGCCATGCCCACGGCGCTGGTGCCGCCGGGGGCGAACAACACTTTGCACAGCGGGTCGGGGGCCAGTTCGGTCA
>CAYSXM010000380.1:0-5123 GCA_964434905.1 uncultured Pirellulales bacterium
AGGCTTCCGCGGCACCGCGGCGTGCGATCCATCGACATCTATTGAACCGGGCAGCACAGACAGCCGAGGCGGCGCACTTCACCACGCATTATACAGACGGCGAGCACCTGCTGTTGCATTCGAATCGCCGGACCGACGCTGTGGTACTCGAAGCGCTGATCGCCGATCAGCCTGACCACGAACTGGTGCCCAAACTAGTGCGCGGGTTGCTAGCGCATCGGGTGAAAGGACGGTGGACGAACACTCAGGAAAATTGCTTCGTGCTGTTGGCGCTGGATCGCTATTTCGCGAGGTACGAACGAGCCACGCCCGACTTCGTGGCGCGGGCCTGGTTGGGGCCACGGTTCGCGGCCGAGCAGACGTTCCAGGGTCGCACGACCGATCAGGTGCGATTGCAGTTGCCAATGGAATTGCTGGGGCCGGCCGGTACCGCAAGCGAGTTGGTGTTGGCCAAGCAGGGACCGGGCCGATTGTATTATCGCCTGGGGCTGCGCTATGCTCCGCGATCGCTCGACTTGTCCGCGACCGATCACGGTTTCGCGGTCGAGCGGCGCTACGAGGCGATCGACAATCCGGCCGATGTTCGCCGCGACAGTCAGGGCGTGTGGCACGTGCGCGCCGGAGCCACGATTCGTGTGCAGCTAAGCTTTACCGCACCCGCCAGGCGATATCACGTGGCGCTTGTCGATCCACTGCCGGCGGGCCTCGAGGGCGTGAATGCCGAGTTGGCCGTGTCGAGCGATCCGGCTCCAGAGTTCCAACGAGAGAAAAACCTCTGGTGGGGGCCTTGGCAATGGTACGCGCATCAGAACCTGCGCGACGAACGGGCCGAGGCTTTCGCGCCCCTGGTTTGGGAAGGGGTTTACGAATATTCGTACCGCGCACGGGCGACAACGCCGGGATCGTTCGTCGTACCGCCGGCGCGGGCCGAAGAAATGTACGCCCCGGAAACCTTTGGCCGCTCCGCCACCGCGCGGATGGTGGTCGAGTAGCTCCGACGGTCCCACCGCGAAACGCAACACGTTGTCGCCCGCCACCAGGGCTGGGAAAGAACGTGGTGACGCGCCCACTGCAGTTGAGCCACGCCTGGGGGGCGTGGCCCAAAATACGGTTGGAATTGCCCGCTTTTTAGACGATAATGTGGCGTTGTCCGCAACTGTCTGAACCGGCTGTGTTCTCAGAAGGTGAGAGGACTGACAATGGTGGAATGCGCAGCCGATTGTCGGGTGCGAACTCCCAGGCCTGGCAGTCCGTTTAAAAATGCCAGCGTGGCATTTTTCAACCTCGCCAAGCGCGGAGCACGGTTCCGCGCGCTGTGCGCAGGTGCGATGGTGGCCAGTGCGACTTGGGCGGGTTCGGTCGCCTGCAGCGCCTTGCAGGCAGCCCCGGTGTCGTTGACACTCGCCCCTGGAAGCTCGCTAACCTGGACCACCTCGCTAGTCGACCTGCAGCAGGCGGCCTCCACGGCGGTGGGCCTTTCGGGCGACCTGACGGCTGATTTCACGCTCGGTACCCAGGGCGCCTTTGGCAACGTGGCCACCGTGGCCGACCCCGTCGCCGCCTCGCTGCTCGTGGCCAACGCCAACACAGTCGTCGACTTGGAATTTTTGGGCAGCATCGACTTCACCGGCACGGGGCTGTCGTTCAATCTGATCGGCCCCGCCATGAACTTTATTCCGCCTCCCACGGCCGTGGGGCAAACGCAATTTTCCTTGGCCGGTTCTTCGTTGGTGCTCAACGGCGGAACGGTGACCTATCAGGGACAGGGGATCATCGGCAATGCGGTGGGAACCAAGACGTTTGATTTCAACCTGCTGCCGTTGACCTTCGCCTTGGGGGCCAGCGCGAACTGGACGATCACCGTCACGCCTACCGCCGGCGGAGATCGGATCGCCGCGCAGATTCCAGTGAGTATTTCACAATCGCTGCAGGCCGATCCGTTTCCCATCGACCTGCTTTTCAGCGGCACGCTCTTGGCCACGTTGGAACCAGACGGCTGTGTACTTTCAAGCCTGGTGGGCGACGCCAACAACGATGGCAGCGTGGGGGCTGCGGACTATGCTCTGTGGGCCGCGCAATTCGGTCAGACAGGCGATTGCCTGACCGCCGATTTCGATCGCAACGGCAGTGTCGGCGCGGCAGACTACGCTTTGTGGGCTGCGAATTTTGGGCACTCCTCGGGTGGCGCGGTACGTGTTCAAAACGCGGTCGCGGTGCCCGAGCCTGCCACGGCGCTGCTAGGGGTGATCGGACTTTTGGCCGTGGTGTGCGGCCAGCGCCGGGTGCGGCGCCCGTGCTCTGTCGTTAGTTGAGTTGCGAATCGCACGCGCACCAAAAACGCTTGTGCAGCGTCAGTCGTCCTGCGACGAACCCAGGCCAACTTTCGCTGCACTGGAATTGGCTTGCCACGAACCCCCATACGAATTCGGGGGCGTTCCGCGGCGACCCCCGGGCCGTGAACCCCAGGCGCGGCCAGGAGCGGAACCGTTTCAGTGCCATCACTGCGAAGGGATGCCATGCCACGTCAGCGCGATCGCCCCCACCGAAACCAACGCTGCACTGGGCAGAGCCAGACTCAACGTGCGTGGTCCAGGCCACGCATCGAGGTGCTGGAGTGCCGCCGGATGCTGGCCAGCGATTTGCTACAAAGTGACTTCTACGAAAGTGAATTTCTGGGAAGTGCCTATCGAGATGCTCGTCCGACGGAAATTCTGGCGACACCCGTGGGACCAGCCTGGCAGGGCCCCGCGGCAGACCAGGGGGGGGTACGCGTTCCGATAACGATGTCGTGGCAGGGGCAGTCGGTCGACGCCTTTCGCGACGAATGGATCGCCGGTTTCGATCTGCCCGGCACCCGCGAGGCAGAACGCGCCGACTATGCTCGGCAACTGCTGGCGGCGGTCAGCGAGGTAACTCTGTCGCGGTATCTGGGCCACGGCATGGTGCAATTGGCCGCGCCCGATGGCGGGACTTGGCAGCCGGCGCTGCGCGCGATTTCGGGTTTTCGATTTCTGGAACCGAATCAGGTGCTGCGAGCCACGGCCGTGGTACCCAATGACCCCAGTTTCTCCAGTCAATGGGCCTTGGAAAACACCGGCCAGGCCGGTGGTATAGTCGACGCCGATCTCGATGCCGCGACCGCCTGGAGCACGACGACCGGGAACCCCGCCGTGGTGGTGGGGGTAATCGACACGGGCATCGATTTGGACCACCCCGACTTGGCAGCCAACCTGTGGGTGAATCCCGGCGAGGTACCAGGCGATGGACTGGACAACGATCTGAACGGGTATGTCGACGACATCCATGGTTGGGATTTCGCCAACGGAGACAACAACCCCGACGACGACCGAGGGCACGGCACCAGTGTTTCGGGCATCATCGCTGCACGCGGCAACAACAACCTGGGTGGCGTGGGCGTGAACTGGCAAGCCCAGTTGATGGCACTCAAGTATTTGAACGCCAACGAGGTAGGGGCCACGGCCGACGCCGTCGCGGCGGTCAACTATGCCACATTAATGCGCAGCCAATATGGTGTGCGCGTGGTGGCCACGAACAATAGCTATGGAATCGTCGGCTTTTCCCAGGCGCTCGAAGACGCAATCGCGGCCAGCGGCGAGGCAGGCATCTTGTTCGTGGCCTCGGCCGGCAATACGGCCAGCGACAACGACTTGGGCCCGGTCTTCCCTGCCAACTATGCGCTCGACAATTTGCTGGCCGTGGCCGCCACCACGCGCAGCGATAGTTTGGCCAGTTTCTCGAGTTTCGGTGTTACCACGGTGCAACTGGGCGCGCCGGGGCAAGAGATTTTCACCACCGCTCGTGGAGGTGGATACACCAGCAGCTTCGCCGGTACCTCGGCCGCGGCGCCCATGGTGGCCGGCACAGTCGCCCTGTTGGCGGCCGCCGACCCGTACGCCACGGCCAGCCAACTGCGCGACGCGATTCTGGCCGGCGTCGATCCCTTGCCCAGCCTGGCCGGACGAACCACCACCGGCGGCCGCTTGAACGCCGCGGGAAGCCTGGAAGCCCTGGGCTTTTTCGTGCGGCACGTGACCCCCGAACCCGGCACCACCATCGGTCTGCCGCCGGTCGATTTCACAGTCCAGTTTTCCGCCGCCTTTTTGCCGGGCACCGTGCAACCGAGCGGTTTGGTGGTCAATGGTCAGCCGGCCAACGCGGTGACACCCATCGATGCCACGACGTTGGTTTTTCATTTCAATGTGAGCCCTGTTGCCACGCCAGGGGTTGAAACCCTGAGCCTGCTGGCTGGCGCCGTGGCAACAAGCGATGGCCAACCGGTGCGGCCGCTGACGACCACCTTTCGATTCGACAGCCTGCCGCTGACCGTCGTGGCCACCACACCGTCCGTGGGCAGCGCTGCCTCGTTGCCGCTGACGACGCTGCGGGTGACATTCAACGAGGCGATCGACCCGGCCAGCATCGGCCCCGACGACCTGGGCCTGTCGCAGGGGTACGTGTCGGGGGCTAGCCTGATCGACCCAGTGACGGTGGAGTATGCACTGACCGATGTGCTGGCCGAGGGCCCC
This sequence comes from uncultured Pirellulales bacterium, assembly GCA_964434905.1. Lineage (GTDB taxonomy): Bacteria > Planctomycetota > Planctomycetia > Pirellulales > CAYNRE01 > CAYSXM01. The sequence continues at coordinate 4,548 of CAYSXM010000380.1, forward strand.
CTGACGGTGTTCCTGCCATCGCACGCGGTACGCGACCAGTTTGGCAACGCGATGGTACCTTTTTCTGGCCAGATCGAACTTGACATCACCACGCGGGCGTTGGCCGACTGGCAAACCGTGGCACCTTCGGGCAGCCTAAGTTTTGCCATCGAGAACCAGCCTGGCCGTTTGCACTCGGCCAGCGATAGCGACACCTGGGCGGTGGAACTGGCAACTGGCGAGTCGCTGGTGGCGATCGCGCGACCGATTTCACCCGGGGCGCGCCTCACGCTGGAAATTGTCGGGCTGCTGGGGCCGCTGACGGCGATTGGGCCCGGCGCCAGTGTGGTCTTGCCTGCCATGGTGGTACCAGCGGGCGGGACCTACTTGGTGCGCGTGTCGGGCGATCTGGCGAGCGACTATACCATCGATTTGTTTCGCAACACGGCCGTCGAGACGATCGACACGACTTCCGTCAATCCAGGCACCCAGGCTTTTCTGGCTCCAGGGCGGCGTGCGGTGATCGGACAGTTGCAACCGACCGAGCAAATCGAGACGTTCGATTCCGGAGTGCTGGGCACGGCCTGGAGCACGTTT
>CAYSXM010000381.1:0-5121 GCA_964434905.1 uncultured Pirellulales bacterium
CTTGGCCCGCTACGTCGAGCCAGCCGGCGCCCGCAATCCTTGCCAGTTCGTCGTCGATCTGCCGTCCCTCGTAGAACGACAACCAACCGCGCACCGTCCGCGATTCGCCGGCAGGGCAATCGGGAAACTTCGGGTCGGCGTGCAAGCAAGGGCAGCCCTCGTTGCCCCAGGCCCGGTGGCCCGGCGTGAAGCCCACAATCACCCAGCGATTGCCACCTGGGTCGTGACAGGCCACCAGGGGAAGCCTGAACAATTTGTTGTCGTTGGTTTGGGCCGTGAATCCGGCCATCCCCTTGAGCATGGCACAGGCCTGCACACGCAGGTCCGATAGCGTTTCGGGCGTGCCATTGGTCAGGGTCAGTTCCAACCGCACTTCGCTGACGGTCGGCCGGGCCAGCGCGCGATAGACAAGGCCGTTGGGCAAGCGACGTTCGAGCGTGTACTCGCCCGCCGCGCCGCCTTGCCATTCCAGCCGCTCGAGCGAGATGCCCGAGCGGGTCCAAATCGTTTCCACGTGGGTGTGTGCCAAATAAGTCAGTCCCAGGTTCGACCACAATGCCTCGGGCAGATCGAGCACGACATAACTGGCTGGGTCCCAGGGGGTGAACACGCTGAGCTTGGTTTCGCGCTGCGGACGCACCGCCCCTTCGAGAAAGCCGATGCGCGGGTGACGGCCGCCCGGATAGGGCAACAGCCGCAGCGGGTCGCCTGGCTGGCGCGGCGGCAGATGGCCGGGGCGAATGTTCCACTCGACCAAGGCCGCGCTCACCTCGGGTGCGGCCAGCCCCGTGGCGGCGCATACCTCGGCCACGTCGTAGCGGTGCGCGGCGACCATGTTCTCGAGCCAGGCGCGCAGCTCGGCTCGATTGCCCGGGCGACGGGCTTCGCTCGCGGCGAAGTCCGGCACGTCGGCTGCGGGTGCCAGCGTAGTGCACGGCAGGCAAACAACTGCCAGCCGAATTGCTGCGACCGCTAACCATTTCCAGCCAGGCATGGGGTGTTGTTCCAGCGGACGGGAGATTTTGACGCGCGACGCGGGGCAGACAAGCATCGTATCGCAGCGCCGGGACCGTGTCCTGTTCGCCTGGCGAATATGCCGAGAGACCTATCGACTGGCTTTCAAACGCACCTAGGGCTGCAATCCGCCCCCCTACCGCTTGCGACGCCGGGCACGCGCCCGTTAGAGTGGCCCCCTGCCGCGGACGGTAGCCTGTGTCGGGTGACGATGGCGCCCGGAATCGGCAACGCAGGCCGAGCGTGGCCCGCGCACAAGTTCCGAGGGCACGATGACCGCCGTGTGGCTCCGTTCGAATCGCCGCGCTCTATGGCTGGGCATGGTGCTACCCGCCACGGTTGCGGTGCTCGGCGCCGCCCTGGCCGGCAGCACGCTGGCCGTCGGCTGGCGCGCCGGCGGGGGTCTGGTGTGCGGCGTGGGGCTGGCGCTGGTTGCGGCCCTGGCATGGCAGCTTCGGCAGCCTCGCTTGGCCTATTTGCGTGGCCAACTGCTGGTTTACCTGGGAACGGGGCAGCCAGTGCCGGTGCCGATCGAAGCGGTCGAATGTTTCTTTCTCGGCAAGGGGCCCGCCATGTTGGCCGGCGATCCCCGCGATGGAGCAGAAACTTCGAACGTGGTGGTGAGGTTGGCCGAGTCGGCGTCCGAGTTTGCTGAGCGCTCGGTCAAGCCAGCCTTGGGCAAATGGTGCGGTGGATACATTACGCTGCGTGGCACCTGGTGCGAACCGTTGAGCCTCGCACGCGTGAACCAGTTGAACGATTGCCTGCGACAAGCTCAGGCGGAGTGGTCGCCGGTTTCGCGGAGCGACCGGGCATGACGCGTCTACTGGTCAGTGTGCGCAGCGCCGCCGAAGCACGCCTGGCTTGCGCAGCAGGGGTCGACGTTATCGACATCAAGGAGCCGCGCGCCGGCGCGCTGGGGGCCGCGGCGCCCGAGGTCGTTGCTCAGGTGGTCCAGGCGGTCGGGGGACGTTGCCCCGTGAGTGTGGCCGGTGGAGAATTGTTGCCGGTGCATGCCGCCGCGGCCAATCTGTTGGAAGGCGCGGCAAACCACCACCGACCGCAGCCGCAGTGGCAAGGCTGCGCGTACGCCAAATTGGGGCTGGCTGGCGTGGTCGCCTGTCGCGATTGGCCCCAGGCCTGGCGTGCATGGATCGAACAACTGGGGCCGGCCACCGCGCCGGTGGCCGTGGCCTATGCCGATTTCGAGGCGGCAGCCGCGCCGCCGCCAGAACAGGTCCTGCGCCAAGGGGCCGCACTGGGCTGCCGGGTGTTGTTGATCGACACCTGGTCCAAACAACAGGGCGATCTGTTTCATTGGCTGGCGTTCAGCCGGATCGAAACCCTGGTGCTTGCGGCGCACCAGACAGGGCTACAAGTGGCCTTGGCGGGGTCATTGACCGTGGAGAGCTTGCCTAGGGCCCTGACGCTGGGGCCCGACCTGATCGCGGTGCGAGGTGCCGTTTGTCTTCAAGGGCGCCAGGGCGCACTCGACCCGACGGCGATCGCGCGATTGCAGCACGTGCTGCAAGCCGCGGCGACCGCTTAGCGATCGCGTGTTACGACCGCACGTGCCGTGAAGCTGTGTGGCTCGTTCGAATCGTAGCGACCAGCGCGTGGTGAGATTAGCCGCGCCGAGCCGGTTAGGTATTGACTCGGGCGGTGCGTGGGGAAAGATTCGAGATTCAAGGCGCGCCCCGCCGAGCGGGGGTTACTTCACGCGCCGCACCGCGTTGACTGTCGGGGGGTTGCTGCATGACTCGTTCCGTGTTGGATGCCATCAAACTCGGTCTGTGGGACTATGAGCCACCCGAAGTGCCCTGCGAGCGTTTCGATCCCACGGGGGCGTTACCCGGTTCGCCAGAGAAACTCGACGTGCTGGCCGAACGACTGGCGTCCGGCTTGCCGTTGTGGCATCCTCGCGACCCTGAAGGCGCCGTCGTGCCCACGACGAATTGGTCGGACTGATCGCCTAGCAGCGCGTTGGATTCTTCCAACGGCGCACTAGAACCCGCCCATGGTGCGCGCGATGAATCGCTGCTGTAGTGCCGACACAAATTGGCGCGCCTGTGTCTGTTGGCGTTCATCGAGCCCTTGACCGGAAGCCTGAAGGCTCGCCATGGCCGTTTCGAGCCGATGCCCGCGTCGTGGCTTGCCCGACGCACCCTGGCCGGCGGGCATTCGAGGCCAGCGCATGACGGTGTTCAATTGACGATCGACAAAACGATTGCGCCGATCCTCGGGCAGGCTGTGAAACTGCTCAACCTTCCCTAGAAACCACAGCCGCAGCAGCCACGCCAGGTTGTCGGCGAAGAGTTTCTGGCTGGCCTCGGGCACGCGTTCCAAGTCGGCCGACCAATCTTCATCGTGTCGCAGATCGTCCTCTAGCCGGCGCATCAGCTTGGCCTGAACCACTTCGGGCTGGTGGCGCAGGTCGGTTGCCGTGAGGAAATCGAGCAGTTTTCGGCGATCGACCAACCGATCGGCCACATCGGGTTCGGGCAGCCCCTGGCGAGCCACGTGGATGGTGGCCGCCAGCGAGACTCCCACCAACAAGCACAAGGCCAGGATCGTAACGACCGATTTCAAACGGCGCATGTCGTTCGTCGCGGGTTCGTATTAGATGTATCTGCCAAGCCAAGGCCGTGCTGCGGCATGTCGCTGGCAAGGCGCCGCGGTTCGGCCAGTCGCTGGTGCATTGTACTGGGAATGGGGCTAGCACAGGAGGGTCTACGAAGTACACGGCCGGCGGAAGCCAGCGCGATCTGACGCCGGAGGGTGCAACGATTGCCGCCGGAAGCAGGTGCGATCGGCACGTCGGACGGTCCACCCAGCGGTGGTGGTGTGTTCGCGTGTCGCGGGTTGTTTCTGCTTCCAGTAAACTGAAGTCACCATCCCCACTCAAGGTTCCGGCGAGATGATCGAAGACGTTTATCAACATGCCATGGAACGACTTCGCGGGCAGTTGACCCGCCGTGGCGTGGCGTTCCAAGACGACGAGGGCGAACTGTTGGTGGCCGGTCGGCGGCTAGCACTGGCCGTTTCGAGCGAAGGGTTGGTCGAACAGGCGGGGCAGGTGCTGGCCCCCTTGGAAATCCAGTTGCATGTCGACGGCAACAGCGGCGACCGCTTCCTGATCGGTACGTTGGGCGTCGGACGCAACCAGAGCGAAGCGTTCTTGGCCGCGATCGACGAGTGGTTTCAACTGGCAGGCGACCCGGTGTTGCGAGCCTTGCTGGGCGACGCGAGCGGCCAAACCTGTGGCGATTGGCACGCGTGGGCAGGCCAGGCCGTGTTTCGCGGCCAGGCGCCGGCCGTGCTGCGGCCCGGTGGCAGTGTGTTTCGGCAACTGGTCGCGGAACTGGCGCGGCAGATCAGCCAGTGGCCGGCGCCGCCTGTTCCGACCTTTCGCTCGGCGACGGTGGTGGCCGCCTGGGCCGAGGGACGGCTCGATTTGCAGGCGGCCATCGATGGCGCCCTCGATGCCAACTGGCATGACCAGGTGGTCCACCTGGCCTGGCCCTTGGGGGCGAATCCATGGCTCTATAAGCAAATGTTCGTGCTGGGGGGCGGGTAGGCCTCGACCCCACCTGCGCTCTTTGCAGTTCCCCTGCCAGCGCCGTCACGAAATGCCAAAAAGAAGATATAATTCGGCTGCCAGATCGAATGTCGATCCGGAAGTGTTTCGTAAACCTTGCCTTCTTCGCGCGGCGGATCGCATGACGATGAATTGCGTTCGCGTGTTCGTGACATTGGCCGTTTGGTGCGCGCTGGGGTCAGGCGAACACGCCAAGTTGGCCCAGGGCCAAGACGCACCCGCGGCCGTGAGCGACGCGCCTGCCGAAACACCACCAGCACCCGGCGAGGGAACCGACCCGGCAGCGGAAGTCGAATCGGTCGACGAACAGTCGCCCGAGATCTTGGCCTATCGCGAACAGTTAGCGGCGTTGCGTAAGCAGTCGGCCACGTTGCGGCAGGCAGTCGACAAGCCCGATCCGGCGCTCGACCCAGTGGCCTTGCGCAAGCTGCACCTGGACCTGGTGGATGCATTGGATGTGCTCACCGACAGTGCCATCGCGGCGACGATCGCGGCGGTCGAGCGCTATC
>CAYSXM010000382.1:0-5112 GCA_964434905.1 uncultured Pirellulales bacterium
GTATCGACAGTCGAGTCATAGCGGCAAGAGTGCTGAAGCCGTCCTCGCCGATCCTGACAATCGTCTGCTTGCTCGATTTAGCCGGCGGCGGCTTTCTGGTGAAGAGTTGCGCGATGCGATGCTCGCGGTGTCGGGGCAACTGAACTCCACGGTGGGTGGCCCGAGTTTCCGGTCAGAGATCAGCTCCGAGGCATTGGAAGGGCTGTCGCGCAAAGACCAGGCCTGGCAGGCGTCGCCAGCCGACCAGCAGCGCCGTCGCAGTTTGTACATGTTTAGCCAGCGGTCGCTGTTACCGCCGTTGATGACGGTGTTCGACTTCTGCGACACGACCCAGCCGTGTGCGCGACGCGACGTAACCATTGTAGCGCCCCAAGCGCTGGCGATGATCAACAACGAGCAGGTACACCGGCTAAGTGGCGCGCTGGCCGCGCGGGCGCTTGAAGCGAGCGGTGACGATATGTCGTTCGCGGCGGTCACGGCTTGGCGATTGGCGATTGGCAGAGAGCCCACCAAGATCGAACTTGCTCAATCGGTGGAACATATGAGACAACAGGCCGAATATTTCGCGCAAGCCGCGGATTCCGGCGGTAATGAGCAGCCCGAAACCCTGGGGCCTGAAACCTTGGGGCTCGTGTCGCTGTGTCACGTGCTGTTGAATCTGAACGAATTCGTGTACATCGACTAACTCGAGCACCACCATGGCCCGTCGCAACCGCAACATGGTCACCGGCCCTGCCCCGGCCGATTCGGCGCCTGCGGGGCGTTTTCCGTGTGGTGTTACCCGGCGCGAGGCGGTGTGGGAAATGGGGGCGGGCTTTGCCGGCTTAGCGCTGACGAGCTTGCTCGACGCCGATGGATTCTGGACGGGTACCGCGCATGCCGACACACCGGCGTCCGCGTCGGCGGCGGCTGGACCGCTCGCGGCGCGGACGGCACATTTTGAGCCGCGCGCCAGGAGTGTGATTTTTCTGATGATGAACGGCGGCCCCAGCCAGGTCGACACGTTCGACCCCAAGCCCGAACTGGAACGTCATGCGGGACAGCCGTTGCCGGCTGGGACGAAGTTCATCAACTCGGGTGGGCGCGCGATTGGCTACCTGACTCCGGCGCAGCGGCCGTTCCGACCTGGGGGAAAAAGTGGGCTGCCGATTTCGGATTATTTTCCGCGACTTCGCGAGCAGGCCGATCGGTTGGCAATCGTGCGCTCGTGCCACGCCGATAGCCACGCGCACGGCTCGGCGCTGGTTCAGATGAACACGGGCTTGCCCTTGATCGGCAAGCCGGCACTGGGCAGTTGGTGCGTTTACGGTCTGGGAACGGAGAACCAAGATCTGCCTGCTTATGTGGTGATGCTCGACAAGCGGGGCGGGCCCATCAGCGGCCAGCCCAACTGGTCGGCAGGCTACATGCCTGCCAGCCATCAGGGCACGCTGTTCCGACCGGTAGGCAATCCGATTCTAGATTTGCAAGGTCCGAAATACTTGCACGGCGCCGCACAGCGCGCGCAGCTCGATCTGCTGGCGCAGTGGAACGACGAGCACCTGGCCGCGCGACCGGGCGGTGCGGAACTGGCAGCACGGACTCACAGCTACGAGCTGGCATACCGGATGCAGTCGGCCGCTCCCGAAGCGGTGGATCTATCGCAAGAGCAGCAGTCGACGCTCGATTTATATGGATTGGGCCGAGAACCAACCGACGAGTTCGGACGGAACTGCCTGATTGCGCGGCGGCTGGTAGAACGCGGTGTGCGCTTCGTGCAGTTGTATTCCGGCGGAGGTCATTTGGAAGAGACCTGGGACGCGCACGAGAGCGTGGAAAAAAATCACGGCCGGCACGCCGCCGAGGTCGATCAGCCGATTGCGGCGCTGTTGACCGACCTGGCGCGTCGCGGTTTGTTGGACACCACCTTGGTGGTATGGGGCGGTGAGTTCGGACGCATGCCTTTCGCCGAGGGGGTGGGCAAGCCGGGACGGAATCACAACCCCTACGGGTTCAGCATGTGGCTGGCGGGCGGTGGCGTACGCGGCGGAATGACGTACGGCGCGACCGACGATTTTGGTTTCGCCGCAGTTACCGATAAAGTTCATGTCCACGATCTGCACGCTACGATCTTGCACCTGCTGGGGCTCGATCACACACGGCTGACCTATTTTCACCAAGGCCGCGAGCAACGGTTGACCGACGTCTATGGCCGTGTGGTTCGAGAAATTCTTTCCTGATCCACGGCGAAGAATTTGTTCGGCTCGGTATCCGCTTGTGACTGCGCCGATGGCTGCCTAGAATCGTCGCTTTGACTTGTGCCCCTGAACGACGGGAAGACCCGCCTGGCCAGTAGCCCTAGGCGGAATCTGTTGCCAGCCCGGGGGCTAGGCTTCGGCATTCCAGCAAGTGCTGCGGTGCGGCACATAGGCGAACCATGGATCGACGTTGTATCAGTCAGTTGGGGCCGCAAGAGACCGTGCAAGAGGTCTTCCTGGCCTCGGACAAACAGTTGCGCGCCAACCGCAACGGAAACCTGTACTTGCAGGTTGAGCTGTCGGATCGCACGGGCTCCATCAGCGCGCGGATGTGGAACGCCAGCGAGTCGGTCCATCTCAGCTTCGATAATGGCGAATATGTGCGTGTCGAGGGCAACACGCAGATCTATCAGGGCGCCATTCAAATGATCGTCAAGTCGATCACCCGAGTTCGCGCCGACGAGGTCGATCCAGCAGATTTTGTCCCCCTGGCGGCGGTCGACATCGATCGCATGGCGCTTCGCCTGGGCGAATTGCTGCGGGCGATGGAAAACCCGCACCTGCGCAACCTGGCCGAGTGCTTCTTGATGGACGATGATTTCATGCGAAAATTCACACGGGCCCCGGCCGGCGTGAAGAATCACCACGCCTATCACGGCGGATTGGTGGAACACGTTGTCAGCCTGATGGAGGTGGTCGATCGTGTGGTCGATTGCTATCCGGCAGTCGATCGCGACTTATTGATGATGGGAGCCTTTGTGCATGACATTGGCAAGATCAACGAGTTGAGCTACGAGCGGGGGTTCTCCTATACGGACGAAGGCCAATTGATAGGTCATCTGGTCATGGCCGTGGGGATGCTCGACGCCAAGGCGGCCGAGGCCGAACGACTGTCGGGCGAACCGTTGCCCACGGAACTGCTGCTACGCCTGAAGCATATGGTGGTGAGCCACCACGGCACCTACGAGTTCGGCAGCCCCAAGTTGCCCATGACGTTGGAGGCCGTGGCGCTGACGCAACTCGACAATTTGGACGCCAAGTTGCATAGTTTTCAGCAGCAAATGAAAGAAGATCCAAACCTCGACAGTTCTTGGACCATGTACAATCCGTCGTTGGGTCGAAAACTGTTCAAGGGCGCGGCGCCCGGCGGCGTGTCGGCCGCGGTGGACGCGGAAGTATAGCCCCCCGGGGCGCGCAGCGCCGCGGCGCGCGCCCCACAATGCCTGGCGGCAAGCTGTCGGCAACGAGAGTTCATTGGACGACACGGATCTCGAATCGCGCCTGCTAGCGCATGTGCGTGCGGCAAATTATCGGCCGCAAAAACCCCGCGTTATTTCCGCCGAACTGGCGTTGGACGAACCAGCCCGCCACGACCTGCGCAAGCTCGTTAAGCGACTAGTCAAACGCGGCGTGCTGAGTTGGGGGCCGGGGCACCTTGTTTGCCTGCCGGGCACCACCTTTGCAATCGAACCACCGACATCCTCCGCAGGCGAGCTGGTCGGCGTATTTCGCCGCGCCGAGCAAGGGTTCGGCTTCGTGCGTCCTCGCGATTCCGCGGTAACCGCCACGCGCGACGACGACTTGTTTGTGCCTGCCGACGACGCGATGGACGCCGCCACGGGCGACACGGTGCGCGTGCGCCTGACATCGCGACGTGGCGCTCGCGGCAAGCAGGCCGCGCGGGTGGTCGAGATTTTGGAGCGAGACACACACCGGTTCGTCGGAGTTTATTTCGAAGCCGGCGGTCAGGGTTTTGTCGAGGTCGATGGTCGCGTGTTCACCCAACCGGTAGCGGTGGGCGACCCCGGGGCCAAGAACGCGCAACCCGATGACAAGGTCGTGTTTGAAATGGTGCGTTTCCCCAGCCACGCGCGGGGGGGCGAGGGAGTAATTACCGAGGTGCTGGGTGTTCGCGGCGCGCCCGGCGTGGACACGCAGTCGATCATCCGCGAGTACGACTTGCCAGAAGAATTCGCCGCCGACGCGTTGGAAGAAGCGCGGCTAGCGGCCGAGGCCTTTGACGAATCGATTACCGATGGCCGACTCGACCTGACAAGCGAAACGGTGATTACGATCGATCCGCGCGACGCGCGCGATTTTGACGACGCAATCTCTCTGGTGCGACTGGCTAACGATCACTGGCGGCTGGGAGTTCATATTGCCGACGTATCGCACTTCGTGCGACCGGGTTCGGCGCTCGATCGCGAGGCATTCACGCGCGGGACGAGCGTGTACCTTCCCGATCGCGTGTTGCCGATGCTACCCGAGATTATCTCGAATAGCCTGGCCAGCCTGCAGCCCGATCGGGTGCGGTACACCTGTACGGTGTTCATCGAATTCACAGCCGACGGCGCGCCGGTGGCTAGCGACGTGCATTCGGCGGCCATTCGCAGCCGGCGCCGGTTCACTTATGAAGAGGTCGACGATTTCCTGGAGAACCAGGAGCGATGGCGATTCAAGCTGGCGCCCGAAGTACACGGGTTGCTGGGTCAGATGCACGAATTGGCAATGCTGTTACGACGGCGCCGATTTCAGCGGGGCGCGCTCGAGCTGTCGATGAACGAGGTCAAGGTCGACCTGGACCGGCAGGGTCAGGTTGCCGGGGCCCACTTGGTGACCAACACGGAAAGCCATCAAGTGATCGAGGAGTTCATGCTGGCGGCCAACGAGGCCGTGGCTCGAACCATTCATGCCGCTGGGGGAGGCTTCCTGCGCCGGATTCACGAAAACCCCGACCCGCGCAAGCTAGCACACCTGACGCAGTTCGTGGCCGACCTGGGGTTGACCACGGAAAGTCTGGAAAGTCGTTTTGAGTTGCAAAAGCTGTTAGATCGCGTGCGGAACCAACCGCAGCAACATGCAGTGAACTACGCCG
>CAYSXM010000383.1:0-5105 GCA_964434905.1 uncultured Pirellulales bacterium
GCGCCGATGCCGGCGAAGTTCTCCAACACGGTCGCCTAGGGTGGACGCGGTCGCCTAGGCTGGCGGCAAGCGCGGCGTTGTGCAACCGGCATCGGCCTGCTGGTCACGCGCCATCACACTCGACAGCACACCGCACGCTGCGCCAGGTCTCGATGCGGCATCCTACCTTCGAGCAGCGTTCGACCGCAATCCAGGTATGTATACATATGTATATATTCCGCCCGCGCGAACGCCTTCGTCTCAACCTGCGTACGCTATCCCTGGCGGACGCCGCACGCAGCGGCCACTGGACCAGATACTCTGGCTCGATCCACAGGTCTGATTGCGCGCTGCTCGGCAAGGCGGCGATAGTCGCCCACAACCGACAGTGCTAGCGGTCGACAGGCCAGCAGTGGGCTGTACTGCGTTCAACCACCTGCACGCAATTCTGCTAGCCGGCCTTGGAACGTCCACGTTCGCCTGACCCGACCGACACCAGCAACTGCCGCAGCCGTTCGAATTCTTCGTGACTGTGGAAGTGGACCACGAGCTTGCCGCGCCCTTGGCTTCCTTGCCGCAGGTCGACGCGGGTGCCCAAGGCGGTGCGCAGCTCCTGTTCCAGCGAGCGCAGGTGCCCGCTCTTGGGGCGAGCCTTGCTTGCGTTGCGCGGCGAGGCGGTGGCCGGGCTGGCCTGGTCGGCCAGTGGTTCGTCGTCGGCCTGGCGAATCATCTCGCCTACCAGTTCCTCGGTGGCGCGGACACTCAGCCCTTCTTGCACGATGCGCGCGGCGAAGGCGATTTGCTCGCGTTCGTCTCCCAGCGGCAAGAGTGCCCTGGCGTGGCCCTGTGTCAGCGCGCCCTTGCGCAGGGCCTGTTGCACCTCGGTGGGCAGTTCCAACAATCGAATCAGGTTCGAGACGGTCGAGCGGTCGAGGCTTAGCCGTTGGGCTAGTTCTTCCTGGGTGCAGCGGAAGCGTGCCAGATAGCTTTGGAAAGAGGCCGCTTTTTCCAGTGCGTTGAGGTCGCGGCGCTGCAAGTTCTCGACAATCGCGATTTCGGCCATCTGCCGATCGTCGGCCTCGCGCACCTGGGCAGGCACCTCGGTCCAGCCGGCCTGCACCGCGGCTCGCAGTCGGCGCTCGCCGGCGATAAGTTGAAATCGCGGCCCCACGCGGCGCACCACCAGCGGTTGCAACAGGCCATGGCTCTTCAGGCTGTCGGCGAGCTTGCGAATTTCCTCTTCGTCGAAGTCGCCGCGAGGCTGAAACGGGTTGCTGTCGATCTCGGCCACCGGGGCCATCACCGCGCCCTCGGCGGTGTCGACCTGCGCCAGTCGAAGTGTGGGCCGCTCTTCGCCGGGGGCGTCGAGAGGGCGTCCCAACAGGGCTTCCAGGCCTCGGCCAAGCCGTCGTTCTTTAGTCACGCGAGAGCACCTCCAAGCAGAGTTCTCGATAAGCCCGAGCGCCCCGACTGCGGGGCGCATGGTCTAGAACCGCGCGGCCATGGCTCGGAGCCTCGGACACGGCCGGGTCGCGCGGTATCACGGTTCGAAACACGATCTCGCCAAAAAAATCCCGCACTTCCTGGTCCACTTCGTGGGTCAGTTCCAGGTTGGCGTCGTACATCGTCAGCAAGATGCCGCCAAACTCGAGCCGGGCTGGCTGGGCAGCCATTACCCGGCGAATCACGTCGATCATCTGCGCTAGCCCTTCCATGGCGAAATACTCGCATTGGATCGGCATCAGCACTTCGGTGCTGGCCGCCAGGGCCGTCCGAGTCAGCGGACCGATGGAGGGCGGACAATCGATCAGCACGAAGTCGTAGGAGGTCAGCCCCGCGGCCAGGTATCGTTCGAACGTACTCGACTGCGATTCGTCGCTCGAGGCCAATGCCTCGACGTCCTCGAAACTGCGGCTGCCAGGCAGCAACTGCAAGTTGTCGGGCTGGCATGGCAACAATGCTTCGCGCAGCGGCTGCCGGCTGACCAGTGGATGGCGGGCGGTGGGCGCGTGACCCAGTCCGCTCGTGGCGTTGCATTGCGGATCCAGGTCGACCAACAGTGTGCGCTGGCCCGCCTGGGCTAGGCCCACGGCCAGATTCACGGCGGTGGTGGTCTTGCCCACCCCGCCCTTCTGATTGGCAACACATAGAATTCGACCCACGATGCGCGATCCTTGCGCGTGCGCAAAAGTTCGCTATCGACCTGCGTCGGGACAGGCCGCGAAGCGGGCCGCGATTCTAGTGCTGACCGCGCGGCGGCGAGAATGCCATTTGCTCCCGCGCGGGCCAGGCCCAGGCTCCGGTAGAACGACTGCCAGGCAGCCCCTCTGTGTCAAGATCTGGTTTCACGTGAAACCAGGTGCTTTAGGCAGAAAGCGAAGAATCATTCAAGGCCGCCGGAGCTGCCGACCGACAGCCGCACGGCACGTTCTTGGTAAACCAGGACCGTAAAATCGTGCGTGTGGCGCCGCTAGTCGAAACGCGATTGGCGGAGAACCATCTGCTAGCAGTGCTAGCAGTGCAGGCTCGCAGCGACGCGGCCCGAGAGCGAGCGCAACCGACCGATTTGGCGAGTGGGTTTTGCCAGCCCGTTGATGAATTCGACGGACGGCTAGTCGAGCGGATTGAAGACCAACCCCGAAAGCAGCTTGGGGTAGAAGTAAGTGCTCTTCGCCGGCATTCGCTCTTGGTGCTGACTGATCTGGCGGATGTGGTCCACCGTGGCGGGCATGACCAACGCCGAAAGGGGATACTCGCCCGACTCGAGCTCGTCAACCAGCTCACTCACCAGATGCACATACGTGGGCTTGGGCAGGTCGTTGGCGGCCAACAAGGTGTCGATCAGCAACCGGTGCAACAGGCTAACGCCGAGCGTGCGCCAATCGTCGCTGTGATCCGCGGCCACCTGGCACAGGCGCTCCTGGCCGGCCGACGTGACCGTGGCCAGCACCCAGCGTTCGTCTGCTTGAGTGAACAGCCCCAGCGTGCCTTGGTCGTCGCGGGTTTCGATTTCCTGCCAAACGGTTTCCGCCAGATCGGAGCCTTCGCCGACCAGTCGCGTGGAAAAAGCATCGCCCAATTTGGCGATCAACTCGGCCGAGGACATGGCCGGCAGGCCGCGAAACAACCGGTGGGTCGGAAGCACGATCAGCCCGGGGTCGCTCATCGCCACGGCCATCATCAGCACGAAATTGGCCGGATGTTCACGGTCGAGAGTTCCCGCGGCGGCTAATTCATCGCGATAGTTGCAGGCGGTTTCATAGCGATGGTGACCATCGGCAATGAACATCGGCTGCGGTCCCACCACGCCGTTTAGCTCGGTGGCCAATGTCTGGTTAACGATCGGCCAAAGGCGATGCACGACGCCCAAGTGATCGGTGGCCACCAGCGGTGTTTGATCCGCCACGGCGCGATCGAGCAGTTCACCCGCACGCCCTTGCGCGTCGGGATACAGGCCGAATATCTGGCTCAGATTGGCGCGGCAAGCCCGGGTGAGCAACAGCCGGTCTTGCTTGGGGCCGGCCATGGTTTCCTCATGGGGAAACACGTTGCCCTGGCCAAAACGCTCTAGCCGCATGCGGCACATGAAACCGCGGCGGGTAAACGTTTGACCCTGGTAGACAAATTCCTGGTCGTACACGTAAATCGCCGGCTCACTCTCGGTGAACAGCAAGCCCTCTTGCTGCCACGAGCGATAAAACCGCGCCGCACGCGCGTAGCGGTCGTTGGCGCCCTGGTCGCCGGGCTCCTCGCGGTTGAGTTCCAGGCGAATCACATTCGCCGGATGGCGCTTGTACAGCGCGGTTTGCAACTCGGGGCTGATCACGTCGTACGGGGGCGCGATCACATCGCCGAGTGCGCCGACATGCCCCAGGTTGTACCGCACGCCGCGAAATGCCTGGATGTCGGGCACGAGTCGAATCCTTTCTGTGTACGAACGATGCCAACGAAACGCTGCATAAGACCGAACCGGCACCCCTCAAACCGTGTGCAGGCTCACTCACTCATAGCCCGGATGATTCCTGAACTTCGTCGCGGGAAAAGGAAGGCGTTGCGGCTGCAAGGAAAACCATGGTCGGGTGCCACGGGGCTTTGCAAGTACTCCGGGGCGTTTCGGTGAATACGTGGGTCAAGGCCGATTGCGTTTTGACGCCGCACACGCGACACGTTTGGTTCCGCAGCACAAGGCTCATGAATCATGCGGGCTTGGACCACGGTCGGTCCGAACTTGCAGGCCGAGCGTGCGGGTTCCCCGGGTTGCCGCCGAACCAGCGGTCCAGGGTCACCAGGGACGAACGCCGAGGACGGGGCCCTGGGGGCAGCCCGATCTCTTGCGATCGAACTGCGCCGCCGACACCACGGACGCGGCGCCGCGACGCATTCCCCATGCGCGGGCAGGCTAGTAGCGATAGTGTTCTGGCTTATAGGGCCCCTCGACCGGAACGCCGATGTATTCTGCCTGGCCGGGGCTCAGTTTCGTGAGCTTGACGCCCAGTTTTTCCAAATGCAGTCGAGCCACTTCCTCGTCGAGTTTTTTGGGCAACATGTGCACGCCAATGGGGTACTTGTCGATTTCAGTCCAGAGCGCGATCTGGGCCATTACCTGGTTGCTGAACGAATTCGACATGACGAACGAGGGATGGCCCGTCGCACAGCCCAAATTCACCAGACGCCCCTCGGCCAGAATGAGAATCGAGCGACCGTTGGGCAGTGTGTAACGGTCGACTTGGGGCTTGATTTCCACCTTTTTCACGTTGCGCTGCGCTGCCAACCAGGCCATATCGATTTCCAGGTCGAAGTGGCCAATGTTGCACACGATGGCGTCGTTGGGCATGGCGGCCATGTGTTCGCCCCGCACCACATCGCGGTTTCCCGTGGCGGTCACAAAAATGTTTCCACGGGGCGCGGCATCTTCCATGGTGGTGACTTCATAGCCTTCCATGGCGGCCTGCAAGGCGTTGATCGGATCGATTTCGGTGACCAGGACCCGGGCTCCCAACGACTTCATCGAGTGGGCGCAGCCTTTGCCGACGTCGCCATAGCCGGCCACGACCACGACCTTCCCGGCCACCATCACATCGGTGGCCCGCTTGATGCCGTCGGCCAGCGATTCTCGGCAGCCATAA
>CAYSXM010000384.1:0-5100 GCA_964434905.1 uncultured Pirellulales bacterium
CGGCACTCATGCCGTCGCCCAAATAGACCACGCTGCGACCCTCGGCTGTGCCAGGCAGCCGTGCCAGCGCCGCCTCCAGCGCTTGAGACATGTCGGTGGTGCCCAAGGGCTCACGCGCCATGAGTCGATCGAGTGCCGCGTCGATCTCCGGTCCGGCGGGTGCCACGGCCGCGTCGGTCAACGGCACGGCGTCAACATCGACCGCCAACAGATGCACACGGTCGGTCGCTTGGCAGCTTGCCAAGAACGCACGCAACACATCGAGCCCGCGTTCCCGGACAGCTCCGGCCTGGCTGGCAGAGGTATCGAACAACACGACCAGTTCGTGCTGATGCGCGACCGGCAAGTCTGCCGGCGCGCGAACGCAAACGGCAAAATGCGATGTGCCATCGGCCGCGACAAAGTTTTCCACTACCGCCGACGAGGCGACCTGGTCGGCCGCCTCGAGCGAGACGGACTTGAATACCAGTGCCAGGCCGGTCGCCGCCACCCACGCCAAACGGGAACCACAGCGCCGCGACATGATTGGAATGCTCCCCAGAAAAGTCACACGCGCTGACTGCCGTGTTCCGTAGCGGCGATGTCGATGAACGCGCGCACGCTCCGCCCGGCTCGCCCGGCGGACCCTAGGCCCATTCTACGCAGCCCGCAGGCTCGATACCAAGCGAAAACCCCGAGAAAACAGGGTTCCGGAAGCCATTAATCCAGATTCTGATCGGGCCACGGCGGCTTAGCTTCATGCCGCCGGTGGGGGAGACAGACCGCACATTGGTTACATCCGTTGCCAACCAAACACGAGCCAATAGCTAGGCCGATCGACACAAAAAAGTAGGGCCCAGGAGGCTTGGGAACCACCTGGGCCCTCCCACTCAGCGAAGGGCGGCGCCTGTCGGGCTACCGCACCGCATTTTGATCAGGTGAGTTGGTACCCTCTGCCACGGGCACTTGGGAAGCTTTTACGGGGGCGTGTGCGTCGGTTCGGGCCGAGGTGTCGAGGCGGGCCTGACGGCCGCTGGCGACCATTTGGCTGGCCACTTCGCCGGCCGCTTGCGGCCATTGGGTCATCAGGCGGTGCCCACGCAGCGCGACGCCGGCAGCCAGGTCGGCCAGCGGTTCCAGTAGCCGGCAGGGGGCTGACAGCAGCGCGACAAACTGCTCGGCTGACAGCCCCGGCAGGTCCACCCGACTAGCCACTCTTGGCTGAACCGAGCCTGTTGCCCAGCTCGCAACCGTGCCTGGATCGAGTTCCAGGTCCTGAGCAGTTTCGTCGACTACCGCTGGTGCCAGGCTCGTGGCAGAAGCCGCTGGCGCCCCCGCTACATAGCCCAGCAAGGCCGGCCCTTCTTCTCGTAGGAACAGGTACCGGCCAGGACCATCGATCACCACCTCGAACGGGCGTACGTTTGCTGCGCCGGACGAAGACGCTTGGCCGGCCAGCGATACTTTCCGCCAGGCACCGGCCGACGCGGTAGCTGGTACGGCCAGGTCCACCCAGTCGGCGCCGCGGACGGTGGCCGAGGCGACTTCGGCGCGCCAATCGTGTACCCACTGGCCATCGATCAGAGACGCCAGCACCGCGAAGGCTTCGCGATCGTTGCGGATCTTCCACGACGCGGGGACGGCGTGTGACGACTCGTCGACCCCGTCGGCGTCGGTGGCCAATTGCCAAACGACTTCCTCTCCTTGACGCTGCGAACGCCCCCACAGTAGCCAACTGAGACGCGACTGCACCACGGTCCCGATCGCGTGGCGATGTTCCGTCGGCAGCCGCTCGACCGGCCACCCCCACATCGCTTGCCAGGCACGCGGATCAGCGGCCGAGGTCGAACGGCGCTCGGTCGCGGGTCCCAGCGCGGCCGGGCCAGGGCCGCAGCCAATCGCCACCAAGTCGGCGGGAGTAAGCGCCGGCGGCGCAACCGGGCGCGCGGCGGGCGATATTGTCTCCGGCGACGCGGCAGCAGTTGCAGCTTGAACCGACACCGCGACCCACCTGCTGGCCCAGTCGAGCGGCGCGGTAGATGTGATCGCGGCCGCGATCATCGTCGCGTGCCAGGCCTGTTGCCAGGCTCGTCGGCTGGGTTCCCAAACCGAAGTCTGCTTGGTCGGAACCTTGGTGGTAAGGTAGGCACGTTGCGCGACGGGCTCGACGTCGGAGAGCCCGGCAAAAGGACGAGCCGTTTGGCACCAGGGCGCCGCCTGGGACGTGGCCTGGTGGTGCGCCCCGTCAAGTTCCCACGGCGCGAACGTGGCCGGGACGGCGCTGCCCAGCGGAACATGGGCCTCGGGGGCAGGCGACAGCGGCCCCCCGCACACCGGCCCCATGGTCAGCGCCACCAGAGCAAACCCGACGACCGCGAACGCTTTGGCCGGGCTGTTCAGCGGTGGTCTAATCGACATCGGAATGCTCCTCTGGCACGGCACCCTAGGGAACGACCGTTGGTGGCCCGACTCTGGCCAGTCGCTGCGAGGTTTATCGGAGCAGATAATCTCGGTGCATTAGGCAATTCGCAAAGCCCAAGAAGAGTGTGTTGAGTGGGATAACTTTAACGCGAGTCGTCTGCCACAAATGATCGACACATTTGGCCCCTTAGCAGGTCTGGCAGTGTGCCGCGTCGAGCTTCCGCAGTTGTGGCCTAGGCCGACTTTCCGCCATGATGTCGCGCTGCAACCAGCGGAACGGCGATCGGAGTGTTGATCGTACTGAGGGGCCGCCAAGGGGCGCTGGAGCCGGTAGCGAGGAATCAAAGGGAAGGCCGAATGACACGACGCGAGTCTTGTTTAGTGGCCCTAGCGGCATGCGCCGGGGCGTTAGCTCGTGTGGTGTGGCAAGTCTGGCCCGAGATGCCGCAGGCCGTCGCGCAACAGCCCATTCGGCCGGCCTATGCGCCACCGGCGCTAGCGACACGCCCCGGACCTGCACCAGCACCCCGAGCGACGGTCGCCGGCGCGCTGCTGCCCCAGCCGGAGCCGGACAACGTTTGGACACCCGATGAGCGGGCCGCGATTGATGTCTACGAGCGGGTGAATCGCAGCGTGGTGAATATCAACACGCGAACCGTGCGCGCCGACGCGGGGTTTTTCGCGCTGGAAACACCCGACGAAGGTTCCGGGTCGGGCAGTGTGTTGGACACCTTGGGTCACATTCTGACGAACTATCATGTCATCGAAGACGCGCGGGAAATCCAGGTCACGTTGTACGACTCGAGCAGCTACGAGGCGCGACTCGTCGGCCAAGACCCGTCGACCGACATCGCGATCCTGGAGATTGATGCCCCTTCGGAACTGTTGCTACCGGTGCAGTTTGGCGACTCGAATCGGCTGCGCGTGGGCCAGCGCGCATTTACAATTGGCAACCCGTTTGGACTCGAGCGCACCCTGACCACAGGCATCGTTTCCAGTCTGAACCGCACTTTGCCCAGCCGCAATCACCGCACGATCAAGTCGATCATCCAGACCGATGCCGCGATCAACCCTGGCAACTCGGGCGGTCCGCTGCTCAATGCACGGGGATTGGTCATCGGCATGAATACCGCCATTGCCAGCCGGACCGGCCAAAGCGCTGGCATCGCCTTCGCAATTCCATCGAACACCATCCTGCGGATTGCCGGACAGCTAATCAGCCAAGGTCGCGTGGTGCGGCCCGAGGTCGGAATTGTGCGCGTCTATCAGACCGAGGAAGGGCTGCTGATTCACCAACTGGCCCCCGGTGGCCCCGCCGAGCGGGCAGGCCTGCGAGGGCCACGCGTCACGCGGCAGCGTCGCGGGCCGTTTATCACCCAGTCGACCGACAATCGCGCAGCCGACCTCATTATCGCCGTGGATGGCGAGCCAACCGTGACGGCTGACGAATTCCTGTCGCGGATCGAAAGCCACGAACCCGGCGAGCGCGTTGTGTTGACCGTGGTACGCGACGGGCAGCAGGTCGACGTGCCGGTCGAGCTGACCAAGAGCGAGGCCGAATAGCTTCTACGGAAAATGTTTCTGGCACCTTGGCCACGCTCGCTGGGCCTACCAGCCCGTTGAAAATTGCCCTCGTGGCATTTTTCAACCTCGCCAAGTGCGGAGCACCGCATCGCACGGCTCGCAGAACAGCGACTTGCGCCGCCAGTGCAGCATCCGTCGTTCTTTGACGAATCCGAGGCAATTCCCGCAATACTAGAAGTTGTTTGCCCCAAACCCCTGGCGGGTTCGGGGTCGTTCCGCGCCACCCAGCAAAGCTGGGTTGACGCTCCACTATCTTGCCATCGCATCCAGGCAATGACGCCGGCGCGACGAGTGCTTCAAAGGGCTGCTATCGCGCCCCGCTGGCCGGCGCCAGTCGACCGATCTTGCCCGCCGGCTTCTCCGCCTGCGGCGTGTAGTGATTGTTTTCGGGCCAAGCAATGTTCGCTTGCGGGAGCATTTCGAGCCACGCTTGTCGCTGAGCTTTGAATTGCTCGACGGCATCGGGTGAAGCGTCGGTAAAGCGATAGGCGAACTGATGGCTTTCCAAACCCACGTGCCCCGACACACGACGATAAAGATGGATGTTGAGCTCGGCATATGCATGGTCGGCCGGCCAGATAATGAAATCGATCATGGCTTCGCTGCCATCGGGTCGCGTAAGCAACTGGAACTTCGCGTCGGGGTAGTTTTGTCGTAGCGACTTGGCCATTTGCGCTGCCGCGGCGTCTGGGTCATCGCCTCCAGCAAAACGCCGCACGGCCACTAATTTGGTCCAGTTCTCCATCGTTTCACCCGCGATCAGAAACTCTGCCACGCCTTGGCTGCCGGACCCATCTTGATAGGCCAGGTGGTAGGTCTCGCCGTCGAAAATCAACTCGCCCGCGGGCGCCGCGGCGACGCAACCACAAAACACGGCACAAGCGGTCCAAGACCATCGCATGTAACAGGCTCCGAATGCGTGGCTGCTGTGGAAGGAACGTGCTGGCCCTGCGTCGATCCCTGGTGCGAGGCAAGACCCGCTATAAGCCTATCTCCTGCGGCGGATCGAGGCGGGGCGGAACCCTGGGTGGTTCAACCATCTCGTGCGTCCGGCGCAGCGGGGGGAAACACGGCGCGAGTAGCAACCGTGGGTTCTTGCTACTTGCGCAACCTCTG
>CAYSXM010000385.1:0-5086 GCA_964434905.1 uncultured Pirellulales bacterium
CACCACGGTCACGATCCGAAGTGGAGCGACATGGAGTACCAGATGCGCAATTGGTACTACTTCAACTGGCTCAGCGGAGATCACATCGTCGAGCAACATATTCACAACATGGATGTTTGCAACTGGCTCAAGGCCGGCTACCCGGTCCGCGCCCAAGGCATGGGCGGTCGCGAGGTACGTAAAGGCCCCGACAACGGCGAGATCTTTGATCACCATGCCGTGGAATTCGAATATGCCGATGGTTCACGCATGTTTAGCTATTGCCGCCACATCGCCGGCTGCTGGGATAGCGTCAGCGAGCACGCACAAGGAACTCGCGGTACCGCCGATATTTCCGCCGGCATCATCCGCACCCAGGGTTCCGATCCATGGCGATACCGCGGCAAGAAAGACAACCCCTACCAAGTTGAGCACGACGACCTGTTCGCCAGCATTCGCTCGGGAAGTCCGCTGAATGAAGGCGAGATGGGAGCCAAGAGCACCATGACCTCTATCCTGGGGCGTATGGCCAGCTACTCGGGCAAAATGGTCAGTTGGGAAGATGCGCTCGAATCGCAAATCTCGCTGGCCCCCGCAACCTACGCCTGGGACGCGCCGCCACCGACGCCCGTCGTCGCCGTTCCCGGTCAAACCCGCGTGGTGTAATTGCGATCGACGCCGCCTTGCATCGCGCTGCGGGCGATTCCGGCCGACAAGTGGGTCGTCCCGGCCACCGTGCCTCCGCGCGCTGAGTCTGGCCGCCTGCGGTCTCTTCCACCGGGCGGGCCAGCGTCGTTCATACTCGCACCGCGCTTGGCGGAGCGCCATCGTCGGCCCATGGACTCGCGCTGGCAACACGTGCAACTTGTGCGACCGGCAATCCGGCTCGCGCCGGCGCGCGCCGCTGGTAGCTCCCGGCTTCCGGCCTTTGTAGCGTTTTGCAATCTCGTCCCGAAATCGTACACACGCTGATGGGGATGTTCGCGCAGACGTTGGCCTGCCGCTCTCGGACCTAAGTTGTTGGTGTGTCGCGGTATTGGCTCTTTCTCAGCACCCCTCAGGCTAGTCTCGGCCCGGTTGGTCCAAGATTTGCTGTGCAATTGGCCTCGCACACGTGGCGAATTCCCAGGCCGTTCGGCCTCGCCGCGTTGGCCAGATGGACAAGGACGCCAGCCGAACCTGTGGCCGCGGGTCCCGTGTACTGCCGAGTCTGAACGATTCCCCCGTTCGACGGTGATTGCAAACAATCTGTCGGCCGTTGCCAGGAGATTTCCAGCCATGAACTATCGTGTACATGTTGTCATGGTGGACACCGCTCCAACCAGCTTCCAAGCGGGCAGCGTGCGACGCCTCGGCTCGAGCGGGCCAACTGCGTCGGACCCCTGGGTGGAACAGATTGCCAAGATCATCGCTTCACAGGGCCGCCTGCCGCGACATGCCCAGGCGAGTTACTCCAGGATGAGATCTGCCGGCGCATGGGAACTGACGGTTCCAGACCATTCCATCGAACCGCGAAGGTCGCTTCGAATCGAGGCCCCGCCTCCCTTGGGGCATGGCTTGCCCGAGCAACCGGCGCCACCAGTGGCACGGCCGCATCGGCACGACGACACGACGCCACGCGGCTAGGGCAGCTTCGTCGTCCTGTGGCCTGTCCGAGCCAACTCCGTCGAATTTTTCCACGGACTGCTGGACTGGCTACGGTTGTGTCGGGGACAAGTGTTCGAGATCGGTGTCGAATCGCACGGAGATCAACGACCACTTTTCTCCGGTGGGCGTGGGTGCGGCCCCCTCGTAGGTGCGATAGAACGTAAACCGCCAGACGACGGGTGCCTTGGCGCACTTATACAAATAGGTCAACAGCACCACGTCGTTGCCAAGTCGACGGTTTTCCAGTAGTTCGAAGTTCCAACTCCGACCGTACTTGGCTTCCAGTTCCTGGGTCTGTGCCGTTAGTTTCGCCAGCGACTCTGCGTCCTCGACCAGTGGACCACCAGCGGCCAGTCGCCGATACGCGTCCAGGGCCTTGCCCACCGAGACATCTTGCAGGAAATCGCGAGTGCGACCTGCCAAGCGCTCGGTTTCCGTCGCGGGCACGGCCGGTTGCGCCCAAACGCTCCAGGCCACCAGCGCCAGCATCGCTGTACTGGGCACCAGGATCGCTGCCAAACGACGAGGTCGCATGAGAATGGTCGTGCTCAATTGAAGCTAGCCTTATGCGTGAGGAACCGCTGGCGGCGAATTGGCCACCGAAGTGACCGCCCTGGTTGGGTCTTGATCGCCGATCGCTGCCGTGCACCGTGCCCGGCTCGCATTGATCCAAGGTCGAATTTCGGCCGCTAAAAAGAATGAGCCGGTAACGCAAATTACATCGGCCGGCGCGGCCCACGAGAGCACCTGCTGCCAGGCACTGCTCGGGTCGGGCGATACCGCGAACTCTGTGTCCGGACAGTTCCCCGCCAGTTGCTGGGCCAAGGCGTACAATTCCTCCGCCACAACGCCGCGAGGGTTGGACGCATAGCGGGTAAACAAAATGCGAGGAAACGCCGGCAACAGCACTTCCAACATGCCCGTCAGGTCTTTTTCCAGGGTTGTACCGAACACCAGCCAGCGACGGCGACCGGGAAACATTTCGTCGACCGTCGCTGCCAATGCTGCGGCACTCGCCCGATTGTGTGCGGCATCGATGACTATCTCCGGCGATCCGGCCAAATGTTCGACGCGAGCCGGCAACCGGGCCCCTGCCAGACCACGGCGAATTGCCGCTTCGGGCAGGCACCAGCCCTGCCGTGCTAGTTCGGCCAATACGGCGCACGCCACGGCGGCATTTGCGGTCTGATGATGGCCGTGCAGGGCCAACCGCAGTCGCGACCAATCGACCCGGCTTCGCCGGTCATGAAAATCGAACTCGGCTGGCGCTAAATTCGGCGGGGCAGCAGCGCGATAGGTAAAATCGAATTCGCTGCCAATTGCCACCAGTGGCGCGCCCACCACCTGGCAATGTTCGGCAATGACTTGGCGTGCTTCCGGGTCGCGTGCACCTGAGACAAGCGGCACACCCGGCTTGGCGATGCCGGCCTTTTCGCGTGCGATGGCCGCGAGCGTTGTGCCCAATTGCTTCATGTGGTCGAAGCTAATGCTGGTGATGACCGAGACCACCGGTTCGCAGACGTTGGTGGAATCGAGCCGACCGCCCAGCCCCACCTCGATCACCGCCACGCGTACCCGCCGGGCTGCGAAATACAACATGGCCGTGGCGGTTAAGACCTCGAAATAAGTCGGGCCTGTCTCGTCAGGCGACAGTCGGGCAGTGGCCTGGTCCATCGTCTGGCAGGCCGTCGCCACCTGGCTCAGCAACCGGCGCAGCTCGTCGCTTTCGATCGGCTCGCCATCGACCGCCAGACGCTCCTCGACACGTTCTAAGTGGGGCGAACTATATACTCCACAGCCGTAGCCCGCGGCGGTGAATACGCTGGCCAGCATGGCGGCGGTCGAGCCTTTGCCCTTGGTGCCAGCGACATGTACAACGGAAAACTGGCGGTCGGGCGCTCCTAGCCGATCAAGCAACTCGCGCATCCGCGCTAGTTTGAAATGCTGCTCGCCATAAGCAGCGACCGGCTGGCGCTCGTAGTTGATGCGGCGCTGCAGGAACTCGATCGCCGCCGCGTAAGTCGTGAATTCCATCGCGGCCGAAATTGCAGGCGCTGTTCGCAGGGCGGTAAAACCGCAATTCTACCGACCCTTGTGACGTCTGTCGCCCCGCGGGGGCCACGGAACAGGCCCCAGCCAACAGGCGCCGGTGAGCAGGTCCCCCAAACCGTGCTGGGCGACCGCACCGAGCCGGCCGCAGGCGGCGCGTTGACTAGCCTGCGGCGGAATTGGAGAGGCAACGGCTGGACAGCGTCAAGGCCTCGGCTGGTAAACGCTCGGCAACCTCTTGCCGGAGAATGACGACCTCTGCGGGGGCGTCGATTCCCAGCCGGAGCCGGCTTCCCCGAATGTCGATCACGGTGATACGGACACCGGCAGAGAGCACCACCGATTCGCCAAGCTTTCGAGATAAGATCAACACGCAGAAGCTCCCCTGGCATTGCCGACAGTGGACTAACTCGGGGCGAGATACCACTAGCCGGCGAGCTTGCAGGCTAGCTATCAGGGAGCGTATGCCGGCACCGTGAACAATCGGTGAACCTCGAGAGAAATTAAGGCGCTGCTAGCTAGAGATTTCGGAGCCATCGAGGCCCCTTTGCATCGATGGTGAATTTCCCATCGTGCCAGCACGGTTCCCCTGGTCGCACGCGCACACTTGGCGCCCAAATCTCAGATTCCACAGTCAGTGTTCAAGAGAGCGCCCGGGACGCTTGAACTACGCGAAACGCGAAATCCCAGCGCTGAACCAGTGACTGCGGGTTGTTGAACCAGTTGACAGACCATGTCGATGCACAGGCGCACCACCGCCCTTGCGCCCCACGTGGCGATGTTGCGCGGAGATCGAACGGTGCCACGCGACACGCTGACAGCTACATTCGGCACGCGACTAGTGCTTTGTCACACCAACAAATTGGGGTGACAAAGCACGACCGCCCAACACGTAAGTGGTTGGGCGCCAACAAAGAACAGAGTGCTCCGCGAATTCGCTCAATTCCAAGTTGGAGCGGTGACGGAGCACTAGCCAGTCCGTTGAAAAATGCCATCGTGGCATTTTTCAATGTCGCTACGAGCGGAGCACGGCCCCGATCGGCTCGCAAAACGGCGACTTACCTCGCTATGTTGCCAGCGCATCCAGGCGATGACCCAGGCGCGTCGAATGCTAGAACGGGCTGTTAGCGCTGCGGGCCGGGTTGCTGGCGGAACGCGTTCGGCAGTACGCGCTTCTGCACGTCGGTTTCCAGCACGCCAAACGCCGCCTCGTGTCGTTGCAGCGCCATTTGCAACGCGGCCATCATCCGCTTGGCAGTAAAGTAATTCACGATCAGCCGCTGGTTGATAAGCAGCGTTTCTACCGGCAGCCCAAACGGCTGCGGGTTCAACCCGAGATCCAAAATTAGTTCCTCGGGCGTGCCGGTCACGCGGCAGAAATTCGCGTAGGTGGCCACGACGTGCGAGTCGT
>CAYSXM010000386.1:0-5079 GCA_964434905.1 uncultured Pirellulales bacterium
CGTGATCCAGTGGCCGTAGACCTTGGCCACGCCATAGGGGCTGCGGGGGTAGAAGGGCGTACGCTCGTGTTGCGGCTCTTCCTGCACCCGGCCGAACATCTCGCTGGAACTGGCCTGGTAAAATCGAATTTTGGGATTCACCAACCGTACCGCCTCGAGCACCCGCGTCACACCCAGCGCGGTGAACTCGCCCGTCAACAGCGGCTGTTGCCAACTGGTGGGCACGAAGCTCTGGGCGCCCAGGTTGTAGACCTCGTCGGGTTCGACCTCGTGCAGCACGTTCACCAGCGAAAGCTGGTCCAACAAGTCGGCCTGGTGCAGCGTGATTCGCTCTCGCAGGTGTGCGATTCGCTCGAAGTTGGCCGTGCTCGCGCGGCGCACCATGCCATGCACCTCGTAACCCTGTTCCAACAAGAAGGAAGCCAGGTACGAGCCATCTTGCCCCGTGATGCCGGTAATCAGTGCCTTCTGGGGCATGCGTGGCCTTCGAACGCTCGAGGTGAGGGTCAACTGGGAACAACCAGCGCGGCATCCCCAGCTTGAACGCACAATCTTGCCAACCAAGCTACAACCAGACGCCGACCGATCGGTTCCTAGCCACTACCGGCCGCGCGCTATTCGGCCGTCACATCCTCATCCGGGGCGTCGGTACCATTGTCTTCCTCGGGCGGAACCCGCACCACCGCGGCCAACGAGTCGCCTTCCTCCATACTCATGATCCGCACGCCCTGGGTGTTGCGGCCGATGGTGCTTACCTCGCGCGCGCGAATACGTTGGATTTTGCCGCGCGCGGTAATCATCAACAGTTCGTCGCTTTCTTGCACGGCCACCACGCCCACCACGGTTCCGTTGCGCGAGGTAGTTTTGATGTCGCGCAAGCCCTTGCCACCGCGGCGCTGGGTACGATAGCGCTGCGCCGACGAACCTTCCGCATCTTCGTCGGTGTCGGCGCCATCGGGGCCCGGGGCTAGCTCGTCGGCACGGGCTATTGGTTCGTCGCCGGCATCGGGGGCAGCCCCCTCACCCGCCGCGTCGAGAGCGCCGCCCGTCTCGTCGAGCATGCTGCCCGCCGCGTCGAGAGCGCTGCCCGCGGCGTCGAGAGCGCTGCCCGCCGCGTCGAGAGCGCTGCCCGCGGCGGTGCTGGGCCCGAATGGGGTTCGCTTACCGTAACCGTGCTCGCAGAGGGTCAACAGCGTGGCGGTTGGGTCGGCCACGACCAACCCTACCAGCGTGTCGTCGCCCCCCAGCGCAATTCCCTTGACCCCCATGCTGTCGCGTCCCATGGGTCGCGCATCGGCTTGGTTGAAGCGAATCGCCATGCCGGCCACGCTCGACAACACCACCTCGTCTCCGGCGCGTGTAATTACCACGTCGACCAGTTCGTCGTCGTCGCGCAGCTTGATGGCGATAATCCCCCCTCGCAGCGGACGGCTATAGGCCGACAGCGCCGTTTTCTTCACCAGGCCCTTGCGCGTGGCCATCAGCAGGAAGGCATCGGGCGCGAAATCGCGCACCGGCCAGCAGGCGGTCACGCGTTCTCCCTCGGCGAAGTTGAGCAGATTCACGATCGCCCTGCCCCGGCTTTCGCGGCTAAGCTGCGGCAGATCGTAGACCTTTTGCCAGTACACCTTGCCGCGGTTGGTGAAGAACAAGAGATAGTCGTGCGTGCTGGCCACGAACAGATGGCGAATCGGATCCTCGTCCGCTGCCTTGGCACCCTTGAGCCCCTTGCCGCCGCGGCGCTGCGCGCGGTAGGTGCTGGACGGGGTGCGCTTGATGTAGCCCAAGTTCGAGATCGTGACCACCATCGTCTCTTCGACAATCAAATCGGCCAGATCGATCGAGCCGATCTCCTCACCGCTAATCTCGGTGCGTCGTGGTTCGCCGTACTTGCGCTTGAGCTCCTGACAATCGTCCCGAATCATCCCCAGAATATGCCGTTCATCAGACAGAATTCGCAGATATTCGGAGATTTCGCTGATCAACTGCTGGAATTCGTCGGTGAGTTTCTCCTGTTCCAGATTGACCAACTGCCCCAGCGTCATGCGCAAAATGGCGTCGGACTGCACGGCGGTCAGCGAGTAGTTCTCGCTCGCGCCGCGCTCGAGTTGGAACAGCGCGAAGCCCGCCGCGCCCAAGGCCCGCTCTAGCAGCGACGACGGACACTGAATGGTCATCAACCGCGCCTTGGCCTCGGCCTGGGTTTTCGACGACCGGATCACCCGGATCACTTCGTCCAGGTTGGCATGGGCCAACAGCAACCCTTCCACCGTGTGCTTGCGCTGCCGGGCGCGTGCCAGCAGAAACTGCGTGCGCCGGCGAATCACCACGATGCGGTGCCGCAGGAATTCTTCCAACAGGCCCTTGATCGACAACGTGCGCGGCTTGGCGTCGACCAGGCCCAGCAAGATGATCGAAAACGAATCTTGGAGCGGCGAGAACTCGTACAGTTGGTTCAGCACCACCTCGGGGTCGGCATCGCGCTTCAATTCCAGAATCAGCCGGACCGGTTCCTTCAAATCGCTCTCGTTGCGAATCGCCGAGATACCCTTGATGCGATCGTCGTTCACCAGGTCGGCGATCCGTTCTTCGACCCGGTCACGCGCCTGCTGATAGGGAATCTCGGAAACCACAATCCGGAAACGGTTCTTGCCAAAACTTTCAATTTTTGCCCGGGCACGCACCGTGACGGTGCCACGCCCCGTGAGGTACCCGCGACGAATGCCCGCCCGACCGCAAATGATGCCGCCGGTAGGAAAGTCGGGACCCGGGATCAACTCCAACAATTCATCAACCGAGGTATCTGGCTCGTCGATCAGCCGGATCAGCCCATCGCACACTTCCGACAGGTTGTGCGGTGGTATCGAGGTGGCCATGCCCACCGCAATGCCGTTGGCCCCGTTCACCAACAGGTTGGGGAACTTGCTGGGCAACACCGTCGGCTCTTGCCGGCGTTCGTCGTAGGTGGGAACAAAATCGACCGTGTCGAGTTTCAGGTCATCCAACAACAACGCCGCGATCGGTGATAGCCGCGCTTCGGTATATCGCATCGCGGCCGGGGGCAGGCCGGCGATCGAACCAAAGTTACCCTGCTTGTCGATCAACACATGGCGCATGTTCCATTCCTGCGCCATCCGCACCAGCGTGGGATAAATCACGCTCTCGCCGTGAGGGTGATAGTTGCCGCTGGTGTCGCCCGATATCTTGGCGCACTTCACCCGGCTGGCACCCGGCGTGAGATTCAGATCATTCATCGCCACCAAAATCCGCCGCTGCGAAGGCTTCAGACCGTCGCGCACGTCCGGCAACGCCCGGCTCACAATCACGCTCATGGCGTACGTCAGGTAGCTATTCTTCAACTCCTCTTCGATATCCAATTCGACGAGCTTTCCCTCAGGCACCGGCGGCAGGCCCACTTCGTCGCCCGCTCGATTGGAAATCGGTTCCTCGTCGTTGGTCGAATCTGGCGGATCCGTCGACACGCGTCCGTCCCTTCACCTGGCGATGTTTCGTCCGGCAATTCGGCCCCCCCGCGACCCCGGCTGTCGGGGTCCAAAGAACGAGCCTACCGTGCCGGAAAACCAAACCCGGAATATACTCTTTTTGAGGTCGCTGCTCAACCCGCCCACCGATCCACAAGTGGTTGACAGGAAAAAACTTGCGTTGCGAAATCGGGGCCCAATTCCCGCCCCGCCAGGCGGACCTGTCACCGCCCCAGAGCACGCCCCGAGCCAGGGCCTTTTTCGCGGCCGACAATCCCCGCCTGGCCCAGTCTCATTCGGTCGCCCGACCGACCTCGCCCGACAGCACACAGGCGGCCAAGAACTCGCGTGCCACCTGGGCGGTTGCTTGCAGGCTGTCGCCCGTGTGCTCGAGCGCCACGACCACCGCCACGCGCGGCGCGCGGACCGGCGCATAGCCCACGAACCAGCCGTGCTCTGGGCGTCCACCGCCACTCTCGGCCCGGCACAACAGGCCGGCTGCCGAGGTGCCTCGTGCGCCGAACATCGCCCCGCCGGTCCCCTGCCGACTGCAAAGTGCCGCCGCCAAACCCTTGCGCGCCGCCACCAGCGTGGCTTGCGATACTCGGGGCCGGTTTGCTTCAGCAGCGCTGCGCGTGCCGTCCGCCAGTTGGCTCGACACTTCGGGCGCAACCAACTGGGGTTCTG
The DNA here is from genome assembly GCA_964434905.1 of uncultured Pirellulales bacterium. GTDB lineage: Bacteria > Planctomycetota > Planctomycetia > Pirellulales > CAYNRE01 > CAYSXM01. The sequence goes on from CAYSXM010000386.1 coordinate 4,170, forward strand.
TCCATTTGCCGCCTCCGGCCACCATGGCGATCAACCGTGCGCAGTCCCAGGGTGTCGCCACGAGAGAACCTTGGCCTCGAGCCCAGTAGTTCGATTCCGCGCGCGCTTGGAGGGTGTCGCGGGGCAACGTGGCTTGCGGATCGAGCAGCCGCGCCCCCCGCACAAGTTGCTCGGGCGACAGTCGTTCGAGCGCTGCCTGAAAATAGGCGTCGCAACCAGTGGCCAAGGCGTCGGCCAAGGTCAACTCGCCGTGCCCCGCGTCGCGGCAACGCGTGCCCGCCGGCTGCTGCGCCGCGAGATCGCCCCGGCAGGTCCAGGCTACCTCGGGATCGACCGCGCCCGCCTCGACCAGCGCCAGCGCCCACGCCAGGTGTGCAACGCCACCTGGCGGCAATGCCATTGCGGAAGCGCGATTTACCAACGGCTGATTCCCGTCTTGCATCCAGTCGGCCAGGCGGGACGTATCGCCTGAGACGAAGGCCCCGGGCTCGAATCGTGGTGCACTAGCGGCGGCCAACACGGCTCCGGTCGCCACGTCGACCGCCACCAGCGCGCCGCCCCCGGTGGGTTCGTTCGCCGTCCAGCGCAACCGCCGCCGCAGCGCTTGATCGAGCAGTTGCTCGGCTTGCCGCTGAAGCGCCGCGTGGATGTTCAGCACCACGTCGCGCCCCGCGCGCGGCTCCAATTCGCGATAGCTCATCCGGACGTAACTCAGCGGGTCGCGCCAGGCGACGGCCCGCCCGGGCTGGCCGGCCAACAGACTTTCCGCGCGCCGTTCCCACCCTTGGTGGCCCACCCAGTGCGAGGATCCGACATCGGGAGAATCCGCGCCGGCCCGCCCCAATTGGCCCACCAGATGCGCCGCCAGCGATCCTGCGGTGTATTGCCGATCGTATAACTCGCTGATCTC
>CAYSXM010000387.1:0-5060 GCA_964434905.1 uncultured Pirellulales bacterium
ATTGCCGCCATGACGGCCATCGATGCCGGACAGCGCCCCAGCACGAACAGCACCGCGATCGCCGCCACGAAACTGAATTTTTCGAGCATTGCCGCCGGCATCAGCGGCCGGAACCGCACCGGGTCGCGGCCGATCAGCACGAACGCCACCTGCCAGGCCAGCGTCACCCCGGCGAACCCGTAAAAAAACTCGGGATGCGTCACCGCGGGCGGATTGTCGCGGCCGATTCGGCCTTCCAGAAAATACAACGGCGCCACGATTGCGATGCCCCATAACCCCGCCATGCGAAACACGCGCTGCGCGAAGTGCATCTGAAACCTCTTCTGCGCGGGGTTGCTTCTGGCCCGCGGACGCGCCACGTTCGACTGGGCGGCCTGCATCTATACGTGAGCCGGCCAACAGCCACGGACCATTATCCACGTACCGCTGGGTCCTGCTCAGAGTCCAGCCCGGCCGCTATCCGTGCGCCAGCCGCCGTCGGCGCACTTGCCAGGCGCCGAACAACACCGCCATTGCGGCCAGGCCGCCGCAACTCGGCTCGGGCACCGCGGCGAAGCCTGCACCCCCTGGCGTGGCGCGCCTTGATGCAATACCAAACGGGCTGGATAGACCCTGCGCAGCGCCCGCAAAGGGCGTGCCTACACCGGCCGAATTGAGCGCTACGACCGTGTTCGACAGGTAGTTCGTCACCAGCAGTCGGCCGGTGGAGTCGAACGCCAGACCGCTGGCCGTGGTCAGCCCCGCGGCCGACGTAGCGAATATGCTTCCCACGCCGGCAGGGGTGAACTTGTACACGCGGCTGGTCAGCACGTCGGCCACGAACACATTGCCCGAGGTATCGACTGCCACGTCGAACGGGGCGAACAATCCATCGCCCGAGTCGGCAAACACACTGGCGACGCCCGCAGGGGTGATCTTCACCACTTGCCGCGCGCCCAGATTTGCCGTGTACACGTTGCCCGCCGAGTCGACCGCCAGCCCGAAGGGGCTGTTCAGTCCATCGGCCGCGTCGGCGAACAGAGATCCGACCCCGGCCGGTGTGACCTTCACCACGGTGTTGGTCAGATAATTGGTGGCGAACAGGTTTCCAGCCGAATCAAAAGCCAGCCCCGAAGGGGTGACCACGCCGTCGGCCGAATCGGCAAACGTGGTTCCCACGCCCGCCGCGTTAAACTTCGTAATGCGACTGCGCAGCACGTCGGCCACATACAGGTTGTTGCTGGCATCGTAGGCCACGTCGAACGGGGAAAACAGGCCATCGCCCGTGTCGGCCAGCACCGTGGCTTGCTGCGCCGAGTCGATGCCCACGATTCGTTGATTCGCCAGCGAGGCCACTGCAATCGGCAACATTCCCGCCGGCGGAACATATGTCGTGGTACCCGTCAGGTTGAGCGTACCGGTCAGGCCGAAACCAAACGCCAGCGGAGTGCTCTGAAAATTTGCCGCCAGGTTCAGCGGAATGCTCTCGGTAACCGTGCTGCCCGACACGGTCACGTCCATGAACGCACCCGTCGGAAATGGCAGCGTCAATGGCGTGGTGGCAAAGTTAAAGTTCGTGGTCCCCAGGCTGCCGGCGATGAACCCAGTGCCGGCCACGGTCATCGTGCCCGAATTGAGTACCAGCGACGCGCCGGTGAGCGGAATGCGTGTCTTCCCTTGGGCCAAGGGGGGCGCGGTGAAGGGGTTCGTGCCCCCCGCACCGGTCAGCCGCAAATTGATGCCAGTGAACGTCACCTGGCCGAGTGCTTCCAGATCGACAACCACGTTCTGGGCGTTGCCCAACGAGAGCGTGCCGCCTTGCAGTTGGCCTGCGGTGGCGATGGTGCCAAAGCCCGACTGCACGCCAAAAGTCAGGTTCTCACCCAGGGTACCCGCCACGTTGCGCGTGACGCTGGTCGAACGCATCAGCTCGGGCAGCGCGAAATTGAGCGACAAGGTGCTGTTGGGCACGACAGAAAAACTGATCGCCTCGCCAAACACCATGGCAGGTCCAGCGACCACCACCAGTGCGATCGAGGCCGCCAACCGACCGATTTCAAATCTCACGCGCGCAGCTCCTTCACGATCGACCCAGCGCCGATTCACCGCCGGCCCAGGCCGCTAATCCTGATGCTTCGATAGGGGGCGAGAACGAATACTCGATGTTCTGAATGCGCGCCTTGGTAACCGGCAAAACCAAGCTGCTCAGGAGACTTGGTACTTTCAAGCGAGCCTCGCGCCGCCAAGGCCAAGCGGCCGAGATCCAAGCTGCCGGAGCTGCGCCCCCCAATTGCCCGTAGCACGGGCGGTCACCTGATCTGAAAGTACAGACGCGACCGACAAAAACCAACAAGAAAAAGATAACAACTTCGATAATTGCAAGAAAAAAACGACCCTCTAAACGCGCTGGTTTTTTTGTGGAACAGAATATAGGTTGACTGGGAGTTCTGGGAAGTTGATTTTGTGGTCTGAACGGCGCGAAGGTAGCATTCGGGCCGCCATTTTTCGCGATCTCTCAGAAGTCATGCCCCCCACTGGATTTGAGGCTGCTGGATCGTCTCAAATGCCCAGGTGACCGGTCCTGACTCCGCGCTCGCGACCTGACGAACGGCTAGCCATGCGCCCGCGGCAGCGCGATTGGACCGTTCAATAGACCACCTGAATCAAGACTTTTTCCACCAGGAGTATTGTTGATGACTGCACCTTTTGCACCCGCCACAAACCGACGGGAGTGGTTGAAATCGGCGGCCGCGTGCATGGCCACTGGCACCGTGGCGGCGTGGAACACCGGTGTGCTGGATACGGCAGCGCCTGGGCTGTTGGCCGCGCCCACAGTCGCCCCGCCGCGCTTCCAGAAGGCAGTCAAGATAGGCATGGTCGCTGGCGACGAACCGCTGGCCAAAAAGTTCCGCTTGCTGCGCGAATTGGGCTACGACGGCGTGGAACTCGACAGCCCCAACGGTTGGTCGCGAGACGACGTGTTGCGTGCCCGCGACGAATCGGGGCTACCGATTCACGGAGTCGTCGATTCCGTGCATTGGCGTGACCACTTGGGCCATGCCGATTCCGCGGTGCGGGCACGGGGTCTGGCGGCGTTAGAAGTTGCCTTGCGCGACGCCTCGGCATACGGCGCTAGCTCGGTGCTTTTGGTGCCGGCCGTGGTCGGCAAGGAAGTTTCCTACGCGGCGGCCTATGGCCGGTCGCAAGCCGAAATCCGCAAACTGTTGCCGCTGGCCGCCGAGTTGAAGGTGACGATCGCCCTGGAAAATGTTTGGAACCAGTTCCTGCTCAGCCCGTTGGAAACTGCCCGCTACATCGACGAGTTCGAATCGCCGTGGGTCAAGGCGTACTTCGATGTCGGCAACGCCGTGACCTATGGCTGGCCCGAGCAATGGATCCGCACCTTGGGCCCGCGCATTGCCAAGCTCGACATTAAGGAATTCAGCCGGAAGAAGCGCGACCAAGAGGGGCCGTTCGCGGGCTTCAACGTGGAAATCGGCGAGGGAGATTGCGACTGGCCTTCGGTGGTTCAGGCGCTGGCCGATATCGGTTACAGCGGCTGGGCCACCGCCGAGGTCCCCGGTGGCGATCACGCGCGGCTGGCCGAAATCGCACGCCGCATGGACCAGGTGCTTGTCGTTCCGCCACGCGATTAGTGGAGCGTCAACCCAGCTTGGCTGGGTGACGCGGAACGCCCCCGAACTCGTCAGGGGTTTGGGGCAAACAAACTCCTGCGGAGCGTCAACCCAGCTTGGCTGGGTGACGCGGAACGCCCCCGAACTCGTCAGGGGTTTGGGGCAAACAACTGCTAGCGCGGCGGGAGTCGCGTTGGAATGGTCTGGCGGGAGTCGCGTTGGATTGGTCGAGGGACGACGGACGCTGCGGTAAACCGCACGAGCAATCACTTATCGTGCCGCTCGCTGGGGGCTCTCCGCTTCGACTCGCCCGTCCACATCCGCCAGTCGCTGCCAGACGGTGGCCAATTGTGCGTCGACATCCAGGCAGCCGTCGAGCGTCATCGAGCCGGGTAGGTCGGCGAACGACTGGAAATCGCGCATCTGCGCATCGTAAAGTTCGGGACGTGCGTCCGAGGCGTCGCCGCCTTGTGCGCGACGCCGCGCGATGCGTGCCAGAGCCACGTCTCGGGGGCAGCGGCATTCCACGGCTAGCCAGTCGGCACCGGTCGCCTCGGCCGCTTGTCTCAGAGTTGCCAGATGTCGCGGATTCCCCCACGATCCATCGACGACCACAGTGCGTCCTTCGGCCAAGAGCCGTCGCGTTTCGCCTGTCAATTGCGTGTAGATCAGGTCGCGCGCGGCGGCGCTATAGCGCCCTTCGTCGTAGGCCTCGGTGTGTCGGGGGGCACCGTGATCTTGCCGGCGTCGGACGTCGGTGGACAACCAACTGCACCCCCAGGCCTCGGACAAGGCCTGTGCCAAGGTCGATTTTCCCGACCCCATCGGACCGCCCACCACCAGTAGCAAGGGGCGTGCAAGTGATGTCGCGTGGCCGTCGGCAAGGCTCAAATAGCAGGCGGCCAATTGCCGCGAAGCTTCGTGCTGCGCGTGGCCCCCGTTGATGTTGGGAATCTGACCCGCGCGCAAGGCCGCGACCTTCGCACGCACGCACGCACGATAGGTGCGATAGAACGCGGCCAGCATCGGCGGGGGACGGTCGCCGCTGGCCTCGGTATAGGCCGTCAACAACCGCTCGCCCACCCAAGTCGCCCCGAGTCGTTGGCATTCCATGTCCAGAAAGCACAATTCGTCGAGTACATCCAAGGTGCGCAGCGCCACGTTGAATTCGAGACAGTCGAAGATCACCGGTTCGTCCGCCAGGCACACATGGTCGGGCCGCAGGTCGCCATGCCCTTCGATCAGCCGGCCATCGCAAACCCGATTCGCCAGACGTGCCGCGTGCACCGACGCGAATCGCAACTGCGCCGTATGAACGCGTTCGATGACGGCCTCCGACAGCTCTTGTCGCGACTCGAGCAGTTGTCGCCGATTGGCCGAAACGTTCGCCCGCAGGCCGCACAGGTACTCGTCGGCACGCAGTACCAGCGGCGCGGCGCTCGCGTA
>CAYSXM010000388.1:0-5043 GCA_964434905.1 uncultured Pirellulales bacterium
AGCCAACTGGCCATCAGCACGCTGCTGTTTGGTCCCGTGCCCGAGGGCGTGCCCCCGCAAACCGACCCCGCGGCCGCCACGCAGGCCTTTCCCCACCCGTTTCGCAACTGCGTGGTGCTGGGGCTGATGCTGGGCGAAGACGGCCAGAAAATGTCGAAGAGCAAGCGCAACTATCGCGAGCCGAAGGAAATCTTCGATCGCCACGGAGCCGACGCCCTGCGCTGGTACTTTTTCGCCAACCAGCCCCCTTGGACCACGATTCGCTACAGCGAACAGGCCATTAAGGATAGCATTCCCGAATTCCTGTTGCGGCTCTGGAACTGCTACAGCTTCCTGGTGATTTACGCGCGCATCGACGGGTTCAACCCGGCCGCGCATTTGACGGGCGAGGTGGGCCAGCTCGATGCCCGGCAACTGGCCGCGGTCGACGCGAGCCGTCCCGGCGCGCCGCGTCCGGCGGCCGAGCGTGGCGAGTTGGATCGTTGGATTCTGAGCCTGCTGGCCCACACCGCGGAGGTGGTGGCCGAGCGCATGGACCGTTACGACAACTTCACCGCCTGCCAGCAACTTTCCACGTTTGTCGACGCCCTGAGCAACTGGTACGTGCGCCGCAGCCGGAATCGGTTTTGGAGCGCCGACCACGACGCCGACAAGGCCGATGCCTATTGGACTCTTTACGAGTGCCTGACCACCACCGCCCGGCTGGTGGCCCCGTTCACGCCGTTCTTGGCCGAATCGCTGTGGCAGGCCCTGGTGGTCGACGTGTTCGGCCCGCGTGCCGCGGCCAGTGTGCACCTGTGCGACTTTCCCCTGGGCGATCCGGCCGTGAGCGACCCTCGGTTGGTGCGGCGGATGGAGCAGGTGCGGGAGATCGTCTCGCTAGGTCGCGCCGCGCGGATGGGTGCTAAGCTCAAGGTGCGGCAACCCTTGTCGCTGGTCGAGATCGTGCTGTCGGCTGCCGATGCCGAAGACCGAGCCTGGCTGGAATCGCATGCCGCGCTTGTGGCCGAGGAACTCAATGTCAAGCAGGTCGCCTTTGCCACCCGCGCCGACCAATACGTCAACTACACGGTGCTGCCCGACTTGAAACGCCTGGGGCCGCGCCTGGGCAAGCAGTTGCCAGCGCTGAAACAGGCGCTGGCGCGGGCCGAGCCTGCCGCGCTCTTGGCCGAGCTCGAGACATCGGGCCGGTTGGTCGTGCCCTGCGGCGATGGCCAGGTGGCCTTGGATCGCGAGGATATCCAAGTGCGGCTCGAGGCCAAGCCGGGCTGGGCCGCCGCGCATGGACCCACCGGTGTGGTGGTGTTGGCCACGGAGCTGACGGAGGAACTTGTCGCCGAAGGCTGGGTGCGCGATGTCGTACACGCGGTGCAAGGTCTGCGAAAGGATGCCGGTTGCGAATATACAGAACGCATTGGGCTCGGCGTCCAGGCCGATCCACCACTGGCGGCCGCGCTGGCTCGCTTCTCCGATTTTATCCAGGCTGAAACGTTGTGTACCGCGCTCGATTTCTCTCCCCCCGCCGATGTGGCTCCTAGCGAATTGACCGTGGCCGGGCACAACCTGCGGTTGTATCTGCTGCGCCATGGGCAACACACGGCGTCGGCCGTGCCGGGCCGGGAGCGGTCACGGTGACCAAGCCCAGGGTGTCGTCGCCACTGCGCGTCGCGGTGCTGATTTCCGGCGGAGGAACCACGCTAGAAAACCTGCTGGCCGTTATCGCGCGGGGTGAGTTAGCAGCAGAGATCGTCGCCGTGGTCTCCAGCCATCCTGCGGCACGCGGGCTGAGCATTGCGCAGGCCGCTGGCATTCCCACCCAGGTGGTCGCGCCGCGCGACCACACCAGCCTGGCCGCTTTCAGCGAGGCCACGTTTGCTCCTTGCCGCACGGCGGGGGCCGATGTCGTGGCCATGGGGGGCTATCTCAAACTGGTGGCCATTCCGGCAGACTTTTCCCAGCGCGTGTTCAACATCCACCCCTCGCTGATTCCAGCCTTCTGTGGCCAGGGGTTTTTTGGCCGGCATGTTCACGAGGCGGTGCTGGCCGCCGGTGTCAGGATAACCGGCTGCACCGTGCATTTTGTCGACAACCAATACGACCACGGTCCGATTGTCTGCCAACAGCCGGTGCCGGTGCTCGACGACGACACCCCGGCCAGCCTGGCCGCCCGCGTGTTCGCCGCCGAATGCCAGCTTTATCCCCAGGCACTCGCCTGGTACGCGGCAGGCAGGCTGAGCATCGAGGGGCGCCGCGTGCGCGTGTTGCCTGCGCCTGCCGGCAGCTAGCAAACGTTAGCAGCCCGGTGAAGTCTTCAACGGGCAGCTAGCCCGCCGGTTGACTTGAAACACTGGCTCCGTCCAGCGCGCTCTGTCCGGCGGCGGTCGGTGTCGGGGGCCCAGTACGAGCGGCCAGTTTCAACCGCAGCATTTCAATCACCTCGCGCGGCACGAATCGGGCCAGCATTTCGTCGCTGGCCAAGGGGGCGATCTCCTTGATCAGCGAACTCGAAACGTGGGTAAAACGCTCGTCCGCCATCAGGCACACCGTTTCAATTCCGGGGTCGAGCTGCCGATTGGCGGCGATCATGGTCAACTCTGCTTGCAAGTCGGTCAAAGGGCGAATTCCACGAATCATGACCCACGCCCCGCACTCACGCACGAACTTTACCGCCAAGCCAGAGAAGCGGCGCACCTCGACATTGCCAAACCGCCGGGTCACTCGTTCCACCAAATCGACGCGTTCGTCGGGCGTGAACAGGGGCTGCTTCCCCACGTTGATGCCGATGCCGACAATCAGCTTATCCACCAACTGGCTGCCGCGCTCGATCACGTTCAAGTGGCCCAGCGTGATCGGGTCGAACGAGCCGGTGTAGACCGCGACGCGAGAGTGTTTCTTACCCACGAACGCTTCCTCGGCGACTGCGGTTGATACAGGCACGAATCGTTTCGGCAAGCCGGCAGGCCTTCCACGGGGTTTCAGGCCACGCACTTCGGTTTGTGCCTGGCGACAGCTACCCCGCGGGCAACGCACTCTGCCCGCCCCCCTGCGTGGCTGGCAGACCACACCCCGGTCCGTCCATCATGCAGCCCGCGGCACGCCAATGCAAACCTGGCGCGAACCCTGGGCAAACCGTCGCGTTGGAACCGCCGTGAGCCGGTCGCCGGCCTAGCAGTCCGCGGAGCAAAATCAGTACATTGACTCGTGAAAACACGTTCGACGGGTCCAATTTCGGGAAGGTTTCTCCGCGTGCGAATCTTGCTGACCAACGACGACGGCATCTATGCACCGGGGCTGGCGGCTCTGGAGAAGCAACTGGCACCACTGGGTCAGGTGACCGTGGTAGCGCCCGCCACCGAGCAAAGTGGCGTGGGGCATTCCATCACGTTTCTGCGCCCTTTGGTTACCCAAGAGGTGTTCGAGGGTTCGCGGCGGCGCGGCTGGGCCGTCGAGGGGAGCCCTGCGGATTGTGTGAAACTCGGCATCTTCGAGTTTTGTGGCAGCCGCCCCGACCTGGTCGTCAGCGGCATCAACGGGGGACTGAACGCTGGGATCAATGTGCTGTATTCCGGCACCGTGGCTGCCGCCATCGAAGGGGCTTTTTTCGGGGTACCCAGCGTGGCGGTGTCTTTGGAATACGATGCCCACGCCGATTTCGATCGCGCGGCGCGGCTGGCCCTACCGATCATCGAACAGATTGCGCAATCTCCCCCCGAGGGAGTCAAGCTGTTCAACATCAATATTCCCCTGGCAGCCCTGACCGGCACCCCCCAACTAAAAGTCGCCCCGATGTGTATCGCCCGCTGGGGCGAAGAGTTCGAGAAGCGACGCGACCCGCGCGGGCGCGACTACTATTGGGCCACCAACGAACCACCGCCCCCCCGGGGGTTCGAAGACACCGACCTCTGCGCGCTGGCGGCGGGTTACATTACGCTCACTCCCCTGGACTACGATTTGACCCACCGCGCGGCGCTCGACAAAATGCGTGCCTGGAACCTAGGGCCTTAGCGAGCACCTAGGCCGCACCGACGTTTCCCGCGGCCGCTCGCTGGGCGGCGCGCTCCTGGGGTCTGGCATTGTGGCACTGCGGAGTACCTTCCATGCGCATCGGTTTTCAATTCGGAATCGCCGTTGGCTTGTCGACCTTCGCACTGCTGGGTTGCGAGGAAGGTCCCCGGCACCGCCCCACCGCCCAGGCACCTGCCGCAGTACCAGTTACCGCAGTACCAGCCCACGCTGCGCCGGCTAGCGCCATGCCAGCCACCGCGGCGCCCGCCAGGGTTGCAGCTTCAGCGGCAGCAACGACCCCGGCGCCGGTTGCCACCGCCACCACCCCAGAGGTTGCCTCGTCCGAGGCAACCGCCACGAACCAAGCGACGGCCGACACCGTTCGCGAGGAAGCGGCCGCCGGCGCTGGCGAGAAGGGACGCACGCTGAAATACGAACTGGGAACCACGGCTGCCAAAACCTATTTCGCGGCGCGCGAGCGCGTGGTGTTCGAGATTCAGATTCCCTCGGCCATGCAACTCTACAAGGCCACCAATGGCGCCGCGCCCAAGGACCAGGAAGCCTTCATGCGCGACATCGTCACGGCCAACGCCATCGTGCTGCCCGAGCTGCCGGCAGGGCACAAATATGTCTACGACGCCAAACTAGAAGAGCTGCAAGTCGAGCACCCCCGCGGCCAATAGGCCGTGCAACCAGAGAGGCCCGCGTGGTCGGCGCGGCCGTAACTGCCTCTGCGGCGGGCTGGATGTTGCCAAATGGCCACGCGCCCTGTGGCCCGGCGACCACGTTGTCGTCGCCTGGCACCTCGCCAGACGGGTGATTACACTGGCAACCGGTGCCCGTCATGGCGTACGCCGGGACAATCGCAACGCTTGTCTGCGCAAGCAGTTGGGCAGCGTGGTTGGCCCCGACAACCCGGGCCATGTTGTGCCCCCACCCGAGCGCTGGCGATCGGTTTCGCGGTGTTGGCATCGCGAATGCACTACCCGACTGGCAGCGATCGGCCGCGAGCAACCGCCCGGCCTAGGGTTCGATTCC
>CAYSXM010000389.1:0-5039 GCA_964434905.1 uncultured Pirellulales bacterium
TGTGCGCGGTGCTAGCGAATGGTCATACTTGGCCCAGATTCAGTCGGGGCCCGCTTGTAGGAATCGAGTCCGTGGCGAAACTTCGAGCGTTGTTGATCTTTGGAACCCGCCCGGAGGCCATCAAGATGGCGCCGGTGGTGCAGGCTTGTCGGCAGCGTGCGAGCGATTTGGAGACGATCGTCTGCCTGACGGGTCAGCACCGCGAGATGCTGGCGCAGGTAACCGATTATTTTGGGATCGAGGCGGATCTCGACTTGGCGTTGATGCAACCGAACCAGAGCCTGGCGGAACTGACCGCGCGGTGCATTACGGGGATCGACGGCGCGGTGACGCGCTTCGCGCCGGGTTGCATTGTAGCGCAGGGGGATACGACGACGGTGATGGCGGCATCGCTGGCGGCGTTTTATCGTCGCGTGCCATTCGTGCACGTGGAAGCGGGGCTGCGCACGGGCGACTTGCAGGCGCCCTGGCCAGAGGAATTGAATCGGCGGATTGCCAGCCTCGTGACGGCGTTGCATTGCGCGCCGACTCGCCGATCGGCCGACAATTTGCTGCGGGAAGGGGTACCAGCGGCTAGCGTGCACGTGACCGGCAACACGGTTATCGACGCGTTGTTGTGGGCGGTGGCGCGCGAGCGTGGAACCGACAAGCCCTGGCCGACCAAATATGCCTGGCTGGGCGATCGACGGATGGTGTTGATCACGGGGCATCGCCGAGAGAACTTTGGCCAGGGGTTCGAGGAGATGTGCCAGGCGATTGCCGGTTTGGCGGATCGGTTTGCGGATGTCGAGTTTGTGTATCCGGTGCACCTCAACCCCAACGTTCGCGAGCCGGTGTACCGCGTGTTGGGAACTCGGCCGAACATTCACCTGGTTGATCCGGCGCCGTATCCGGAATTTGTGTGGCTGATGGACCGTTCAACGGTCATTCTGACCGATTCGGGAGGCGTTCAAGAAGAGGCGCCTTCGCTGAAAAAGCCGATTCTAGTGATGCGGGAAACCACCGAGCGACCCGAGGCGTTGGACGCGGGTGCGGTGCAGTTGGTGGGAACCAGCCTGGCGGCGATCACGGCGGGGGTGGCGACGTTATTGACCGACGCGGGCGAGTACTCGCGCCGGCAGATCGAAATCAATCCTTATGGCGATGGCCTGGCCGCCGGGCGAATTGTCGAGTTGATATTGTCCCAGGGCTGGCAGAGCCAGAACACTTAACAGGACGTGAGCGCATGGCTGGCGAGATGTACGTGCCCAGTACGACCAAAGTGTGCGTGATGGGGTTGGGCTATATAGGCCTGCCGACCGCTAGCATTCTGGCCAACAAGGGCTATCAGGTTCACGGGGTGGACGTACGACCCGACGTGGTGGAAACAATCAACCAAGGTCGAATTCACATCGAAGAACCCGACCTGGATATTCTGGTTCGTTCGGCGGTGAATAGCGGTCAGTTGCGAGCGGGAACGGAGCCGGTTCCGGCCGATGTGTTCATCATATGCGTGCCGACGCCGATCAATCCGGACCACTCACCCGACCTGTCGTACGTCGAGCAGGCGGCGCGTGCGTTGCGGCCCCACGTGCGACCTGGAGCGTTGGTGATTTTGGAATCGACCAGCCCGCCGCGAACGACGGAAAAGGTGGTGGTACCGCATGCGGTGCCGCCGGAGTTGACGCCGGGGCGCGACGTCTTTGTGGCGCATTGCCCGGAGCGGGTGTTGCCGGGGCGGATACTGCTCGAGGCGGTGCAGAACGACCGGGTGGTGGGGGGGATGACGCCGGCGTGTGCGGCGCGGGCCAAGTCGTTTTACGAAACGTTTGTCAACGGCCAGGTGCTGGCGACCAGCGCCGTGGCGGCCGAAATTACCAAGCTGGTCGAGAACTCGTATCGCGACGTGAATATTGCGTTTGCCAACGAGTTGTCGATGTTTTGCGATGAGTTCGACGTCGACGTGCGCGAGATCATCGCCTTGGCCAACCGGCACCCGCGGGTGAATATTCTATCGCCGGGCCCAGGGGTGGGCGGGCATTGCATTAGTGTGGACCCCTGGTTCTTGGTGCATGCGGCGCCGGAGAAGACACCGCTAATTCGCCGGGCGCGCGAGGTGAACGATTCCAAACCGCACCATGTGGTGGAACACGTGCTGCGATTGGCCCAGCAATTCGCACATCCGCGGATAGGGTGTTTGGGGCTGACGTATAAGGCGGACGTCGACGACTTGCGTGAGAGCCCCTCTTTGGAGATAGTGCGCGAGCTGCGCGCGCGGCAGGTGGGAGACATTCTGGCGTGCGATCCGTATATTTCGCCGGCGCGGTTCAGTGAATTCCCGTTGCTGAGCCTGAACGACGTGTTGGCGCAAAGCCAGGTGCTGGTGCTTTTGACCGACCACAAGCAGTTCCGCGATGTGCCACGGCGGGTGCTGCAAGAGAAGGTGGTGGTCGATACGCGCGGCGTGTGGCGGTAGCCGCGGGGGGTGATTGCCCCGACATTCTTCGGGAGCGTTCGGCCGCGGCAGCGAAAGTACCCCGTGGGTTGTGACCAACGGCAACCGGCTCTGGCTCACGTATTCAGTAAGATGCTCGCGAGCACTGGCAATGCCCCGTGGCACCCAGAACGAGTGAACAAGATAGGACTCGTCTGGCCAAGGTCTCGTCAGGCTGGGGTCTGACTTACAAAACGGACGTCGCTATTTTGCCATCGCATCCAGGCGATGACGCAGGCGCGTCGAATGCTTCGACGGGCAGCTAGAATTCGAGATCGGCCAGTGCGTCGCGGATCCAGCCGGGAGTTATTTCGCGTTCGTGGATGGCGCTGTACCAGTGGTTGCGTCGCTGACAATACGCTTGCAACTCGGCTAGCGAGGCGGTGAGCACCTCGCGCGAGAGATCGAGGTGCCGCGGCTGGAAGTGTAGATCGAGGCGGTGCATCAGCTCGACCATTTGCGGGTGCCGGTTTTCTTGCAACCGGCTCATCAGGTACACGCCCAGGCCCACGATGTGCCCGTGAATGAAGTTACGTCCCAGGCGTTCTTCGAGTTCGTAGAACACGAAGTGTTCCGAGCCCTCTTCGCTGCGATAGTGGTCGGCTGGCAGGCAAACGGTATTGATCTGGAGGTAGCAGTCGACCAGGGTTTGCAGACCGCGATCGGTGTTGGCGCGGATTTCCGCGACGTCGCGTTCGACGTGGTCGAGGATCGCGCGTGCCCGAGCGACTTCGCCGGCGGAAAACTTATGCTGGTCGCGGCCGGCGCGGTGCGCTGTTTCCCAATCGAAGGTGGCAGTGTGAATCGACAAGATGTCGCCGACACCGGCGATGTTCAGTTGCGGCGGCGCAGTGCGCAGCAATTCGTAGTCGATCACCAGAGGATCGGGGCTGGCGTGTCCGACATATTCCACGCGGTGGTTGCGGCGGACAGCGGCCTTGGGCGTGACAAAGGCATCGACGCTGACCACGGTCGGCACGGTGACCAAGCGCTTGCCGAGCTTCCAGGCCAGGAACTTTCCGAAGTCGACGGCTTGCCCCCCTCCCACGGCCAACACGGTATCGCAATCGGGCGCCTGGGCCGCCTGGAGTTCGAGCCAATCGAGTTCCATGCTGTCGGTCGACAGGACTGCCACGGGCGTGGCGCCCAACCGGTGGCGAACCAGGTTCCAGGGGATCTCCATGGTCGTGACGAGGAACCTCCCCAACTCGCGGCCCAAGCCGTCGACTGTGCCCGACCCGAAGCGATGGGACAGCACGTTGGTTTGACCAGATATCGCCATGTGCAGCTCGAAGTGTGGGGTCAAGAGATACGCGAGACGGAGGGTCGGTTCGGCCGCGCGCTAGGGGGCTGGCGCACGGGGAGGGCCGGCATGGCCACGCGCGATGCGGCCGCGGATGACGCTGGAATAGAGCAGGACGCCCACGCCGATCGCGGCGAGCGTACCCCAAGCGGCCGGGTGGCGGTGGTTTTCGTCGCTTGGTATCAGCAAGGCGGCGACGGCGCAGAGAGTCCAGACCAAGGCCAGCGCGCCGACCGGGCCGCGCCAGCGGCCGAGCGAAAAGCCGTCCGCGCCGTGCCGAGGGCGCAGTGCCACCAACGAGGTGAGCACGATGGCCGCATAGCCCAAGTAGCCCGTGGCGGTAGCGAACGAGGTGATGCGTTGCAGATCCTTGAGCGAGAGGACTACAACGACCGCGATCAGCCATACGACGACGATGGCCGCGGTGGGGGTCTGGGTGCGTGGATGCACCCGTTTGAGCAGCGACGAGCCGAGCAGCATGTTGTCGCGGGCCAGGGCATACACCAGCCTGGTGGTGTGTGCCAGGCTGGCCACGCCACAGGCGAAGATGGCCACGAACACCATCAGCATGAATGCCGCGGCCACGGCACCGCCCAAGCGCGACTGGATTACGTCGTACAGCGGGTTCTTGCTGGCCTGCGCCAGCGCCAGGTTGTCGATGGCCAGTACGAAGGCCAGAAGCATCAGGAACCCGCCCAGGCCCGAGCAGAGCTCCGAGCTAATGACGGCGCGGGGCACGGTTTCGCGGGGGCGATGGGTTTCCTCTGCCAGATCGGCGGCGCCCTCGAAACCGGTCAAGCACCAGGCACCGAGCAGCAGCGACATCGCCCAGGCCGACGCTCCGGCTGGTTGGCCCGTGGCGAGGTTGGTGCTGTCGAACAGCACGGCGAAGGGGAACCGTGGCGCGGCATATAAAACCAGCAGCACGATGGTCAAGAGCCCCGCGCCGGCGATTTCGAACAGCACCCCGGCATCGTTGACCAAAGCGGCGGGGCGCAGCCCGACCAGATGGATTCCGGCGACCACGGTCATGGTGACCACGGTGATCCAGCGCGCATCGAGCGGAAAGCTGGATTGGGTGCCGGTGTAGCCCAGATACTGATTCAGGAACGGGTGCAGGTATTCTCCGAGAGTCAGGCAAATGGCGGGGAATCCGAACAAGTATTGCAGCAACAAAAGCCAACCGACAAAGAACCCGCAGTGCGGGTTGAGCAAGCGAGACGACCACTGGTAGCCATAGCCCGACAAGGGCATGTGAAGCGC
>CAYSXM010000390.1:0-5034 GCA_964434905.1 uncultured Pirellulales bacterium
AATTCACTGAAAAACTAGAGCTGAAGAAGTACTCCCTATATGTGCAGGATTACGGTGCGCCAGTAGGCTACCGACTCGCCGTCAAGTACCCGGAGCGAGTCTCGGCCATCGTGGTCCAGAACGGCAACGCCTACGATGAGGGCCTGGACAATGACTTCTGGAAGCCGATCAAGGCATATTGGAATGAACCTTCGAGCACGGATAAGCGGGAAGCACTCCGGGGCTTCACCAAACTCGAAGCGACCAAGTGGCAGTACACGCACGGAGTCAAGAATCTAGAGTTGGTGTCGCCCGACGCATGGACGACGGACCAGTACTTCCTCGATCGCGACGGGAATGCGGACATTCAATTGGATCTGTTCCTTAGCTACGGCAGCAATCCGCAGCTCTACCCGAAGTGGCAGGAATACTTCCGCAAGTACCAGCCCCCGGTGCTGATCGCCTGGGGTAAGCACGACCAGATCTTTCCACCAGCCGGCGCCGAACCATACAAGAAGGACCTCCAAACGCTGGAGTTCCATCTGCTCGACGCCGGTCACTTCGCCCTGGAAACGAACGGGGACGAGATCGCCGAACTGATGCGCGCATTCCTCACGAAGTATGTCAAATAGTCGCTCCTTGCACCACCGACTACTCCGGTACCGGCCAATGATCCGCATCAGGTGAGCCTCGTTGATCACGACGACATGGTCCAAGCACTCGCGGCGGATCGATCCGATGAATCGCTGGGCGTAGGGGTTCGTTGAAAAATGTCATCGTGGTTTTGTTCAACGTTGCCAAGTGCGGAGCACAGCACCGCGCGGCTCGCAGAATAACGACTTACGTCGCGATTCGGTCATCGCACCCATTCGACGTCGCAGGGGCGCCGGATGAATCAACAGGCTGCTAGGTAGTTGGCTTGCGGCCCGGCGCGCGCTTCTTGGCTGGCGTTTTTGAGCGTCTCTTGGCAGGGGCCGGCAGATTGGGCCTCGGAAACTTGCAAGTCGGCGTTTCTAGCGTCGGCTCGGCCAGCAGGTCGGCCACAGTCGACTGGCGCAACGAATCTTCAACCATGCCGATCGCACGGTCCAGGCGTCGATGCAACGGGCACAAGTGAGCGCCATGTGCGGCCAGACCCAAGGGGCACCTGGAAATGCGCTTGATCGGTTCCACGGCGTTGACCACCGCCAAAATGGACAACGCCGCCGGTTCGTTCGCCAGTCGGATGCCGCCACCTAGGCCACGCTGTGAGATCACGATCCCCTCGCGTCCCAACGCCTGAAGCACCTTGTACAGATAGGGGCGAGGCACCTTCGTGGCGCGTGAAATCTGTTGCGTGGTACGCGCCGCTGGCAGGTGCGCGGCCAGGTGCACCACCGCACGTAGGGCATACTCGACCGTTTGAGAGAACATCGCCAAGGTGCTTTCGTGGGTTGGGTGAAAATAAGATGCCATTGTCTAGATGCTAGTCTCGCCGCGTGTTCCGAGCCAGTCGGGAGCGTGCCGAGAGGGCGAAAACCAGGCAGATTGTCGCGAATTGCCCACCGACGGCCGCCGATTCCCAGCGAGATCATCGAGGTAGCGGCCGCACAGAAGCCCCGTCCGGAAATGGTGGAAAAATCCACTGGACAACCGCGCCGGAGATCGCCATAATTCGACCTTGTTGTCCACTTTATGTCGGCGGGCTTGTGAAAAGCTTCACAAACGCCGCGGTTTCGCCGAGACCAAGTCATAGACCCAGTTGGCTCAATCGCTGTTGCCCGCCCACTTCGTTGCCAGGGGAAGCCAGCCATGAACCGGTCGTCGTTCCCACTGTTGCGTCTGGCCTTGCTTGTCGCTGGCGTCTGGTCGCTGTCTGGCGGCTGTGGCGGGCCCACCGCCCCTCAGGAAGCGGTGTCGCAGAAACCGGCACCGCCCACAGTGGCCCAAGATGTTGCACCGGCCACCCAGATCGCCGAACAATTTCCGGACGCCGCCGCAGCCGAGGCTGTCGCGAGCGCCGAGACGACGCCCCCATCCTCGCCAGACAAGCCCGACCGAGGTCGGCAACTTTATGCACAGCACTGTGCCGCTTGCCATGGCGAGAACGGCAACGGCCAGGGGCTGGCCGCGCGATTTATCTACCCTAAGCCGCGGGATTTTCGTTCCGGCCGATTCCGTCTCATCAGTAACCCTAACGGAGTACCCTCCCTCGACGACTTGCAGGCAGTGCTCGTACGGGGTATGCCGGGCTCGTCGATGGTTTCGTGGAACCATTTGCCCGCAGCAGACCGGCAACTGCTGGCAGAAACGGTGCTTTCGTTCCGGCGCGAGGGTGCCGCCGACATCGAACGACAGTTGGCCGCCGAGGCCGATGAAGAGCTGACGGCGGAAGACCTGGCCGACCGGGTGGCCGCGCTCACCACGCCGGAGCCGGCGTTCGAACCAGGCAAACTTCCCGCCACCACCCCGGAGACCGTCGCGCGGGGCCAACAGCTTTACGTTGCGAAAGGGTGCGCGGCCTGTCACGGCACCACGGGCAAAGGCGACGGTCAGCAGGCGATGGTCGATGCCGAGGGGTTAGCTACGCGACCGCGCGACCTGACCCTGGGCATTTTCAAGGGAAACCACGATGCCTTGTCGGTTTATCGCCGGCTGTGGCTGGGGCTGCCCGGCTCGCCGATGCCCGCCAGCCCGAACCTGACTTCGGAAGAAACAGCCGCCATGGTCGATTATGTCCTTTCGCTGTCGAACGAGGAGATTCGCACGTCGCACGTGCTCCGTCGTCGGGAGATAACCGCTGTGTTGCTCGAAGTGCTTCCCGACGACCAGAGCGAATCGGAGTGGGCGACGATACCGGCAACGGAAGTCCAGTTGACGCCGTTATGGTGGCGCGAAGGCGCCACGCCGACGGTTACGGTGCAGGTCGCGCATAGCGCATCCGAGCTGGCACTGCGGCTGAGTTGGAACGATGCCACGGCCAACGAGCGCGCGGTGCTGCCCGACGAGTTTGAAGACATGGTGGCGGCGCAGTTCTACGCCGGCCCTGCGGAGCCATTTTTGGGCATGGGCGCTTTCGGCGCGACGATCGACCTTTGGCAATGGCGCGCTTGCTACAAGGCCGATGGTGCCGAGGACATGCTCTCGGATGAATACCCTTTGGATACCCCGACCTATGCCAAGCTACTGGGGGACCAGCCACTTCCCGATTTCGTCACCGCGCGGGTAGCCGGCAATCCGTTGGCCCTGCGGCAGGGTACCGCGGGCTCGCTCAGTGCCGGTGGATTCGGCAGCACCACGTTCCGCCCCGAGCCCTCGCAATTGGTTACCGCGCAAGCCAAGTGGCAGGCGGGGCGATGGCGAGTGGTCTTGCGGCGGCCACTGACGGTGCCTGCCGGGGGCGGGTTGTCGTTCGAGCCGGGCCAGCGCTGTTCCGTGGCGCTGGCCGTCTGGGACGGGGAAGCGCGCGACCGCGCTGCCCAGAAGCTGATCTCGCTGTGGAACGACCTGATTGTGGAATGAGCTTGGCCGCGCCATGGTCGCGCAGTCGGTTACTCAATTTGCAGCGACGAGGAGACCCAAAGATGCGTCGTCGCGAGTTCCTGCAAGCGGCAGTTGCCGCCATGGGCAGCGGAGGCATCCTGAGTGAGCGATTGTGGGCCTTTGACCCCGTCAGCGTCGCCAACCCGCTGGGGGTATATCCACACCGCGATTGGGAACAGATTTATCGTGACCAGTATCGCGTCGACGACTCGTTCACCTGGGTTTGCGCGCCCAACGACACTCACAATTGTCGCATGCGGGCGTTTCTGCGAAACGGGGTGGTGATTCGCTCGGAACAGGCTTACGAAGGCGGCAAGTGCGGCGATCTTTACGGCAATACCGACTCGGTTCATTGGAATCCGCGCGGCTGCGCCAAGGGCTTCACGCAACAGCGGCGCGTGTATGGCCCGTATCGACTGCGGGGGCCGATGATTCGCCAGGGTTGGAAGCAATGGGCCGACGACGGCTTTCCCTCGCTGTCTGACGACCCGTCGCTGCGCGACAAATACAAGTTCAACAGCCGGGGAAGCGATACGTTTGTGAAGGTTCCTTGGGACGAGATCTATCGCTACCACGCCCGAGCGGTGATGGCCATCTCGAAGACCTATAGTGGCGAGGCAGGCACGGCCCGGCTCCAGGCCGATGGCTATGAACACGAAATGATCGACGCCTGCCACGGAGCCGGCACTCGCACCTGCAAGCTGCGTGGAGGCATGGGTTTGTTGGGGGTGGTGGGCAAATACGGCCTGTACCGCTGGTCGAACATGTTGGCGTTGGTCGACCAATTAGTTCGGGGCGTAGCGCCAAAGGAAGCCCTCGGGGGCCGGCTGTGGTCGAACTATACGTGGCACGGCGACCAGGCTCCCGGGCAACCATTTGTGCATGGTTTACAGGCGGCCGATTGCGACTTTAACGACATGCGGCATGCCAAGCTGCACATCCAGTGCGGTAAGAATCTTGTCGAAAACAAGATGCCCGACTCGCACTGGTTTATTGAAATCATGGAACGTGGCGGGCGGATCGTGGTGATCACACCCGAGTATTCTCCGCCGGCGACCAAGGCCGACTATTGGATTCAGGTTCGACCAGGATGCACCGACACGGCACTGTTCCTGGGCGTAACCAAGCTGATGATCGACAACGGTTGGTACGACGACGCGTTTGTGCGCGGCTATACCGATTTGCCGTTCCTGGTTCGGCGAGATAATCTCCGGCGGAAGCAATACGTTCCGCGACGACGCCATCAAAGGGTGACTTCACACGCGAGCGATCTAGATTGAGCCGGACAACGGCGTCATTCGCCTCGGCAGCCTTGACTTCAGCACGAGTGCGCGCAGCGTCAGCCACAGCGGCATCAAGGTCGCTGGTGCTGGCAATCTTGTCGCGCTGCAATTCCTGGGTACGCTTGAGGTTTTGGGCGGCGTTGGCGGCGCTGGCGTTGGCGCGGGCGAGATTGGCGGCGGAAGCAGCCGCAAGAGCTTCGTACGAAGTCGTGTCTATGAGCGCGAGTTCCTGCCCGGCTCGTATCTGTCG
>CAYSXM010000391.1:0-5026 GCA_964434905.1 uncultured Pirellulales bacterium
ATCTCTCGCACGAGTGCCTTGGTGAAGTGGCTGCCCCCCAGCGGAATGTTCCGCTGCCAAACCCGCAGCCCATTGGTCACCACCAAATCCGTGGTGTCGGTTCCCAACGAGACCACAATCAGGCTGTCGGGCGGGTTTTCCGGGTCGTACTCTGCCGGCGAAGACTGGTCTTGCAATTGATCGAAGGCGATGAAATTGAACAGCGCGAGCGGCATCAACTGGATGATGTCGACCGGTATGCCTGCCGTGGTGAACGGCTCCAGCGCCCGCTGCACTTGTTCGCGCTTCATGGCGAACAACCCCACCTCGATTTCAAGCGCGAAGCCGTCTTCCTCCGCGCCGCCAGCCATTTGCTGCCAGTCCCAAATCACGTCTTCCAGCGCGAAGGGAATCTGCTGCTTGGCCTCGTAATGCACCATCGCCGGAATCTTCTTCGATTCCACCGGGGGCAGTTTCACGAACCGAGCCAAACCATGTTGGCCCGGCACGGAGATCGCTACCCGGTCGCGGCGCAGGTCGTTGCGCGACAAGAACTCCTTGAGCGCCTCGCTAATCAGTTCGGCGGGGTTGGCGTCCGTCTGCGACAAGATCTTGGGATATTCGATATAGTCGAAGGCGTCTGCCTCGATCTGGTCGGCCTGCGCGCCAGGCCGGCAACGCAACGCCTTGAGCGCGCAATTTCCCAGCTCGATTCCCCAAACCGCGTCGGACCTGGCCATCGTTTGCTCGTCTCGATCTGTGCTGCGACCGCCCCTGCCGGCACCAACCCACGCCAGGGCGCATGCGCCACCGCATCCCTCCAGCGCCCGGTGGGCAAGAAGGACCCCTACGACGTGCATCTTCAGTGCGGACCGTCGACTCCTACTCCAGTTTCCATGCTATCTGCCGCCGATTCCAAGTGTCAACCAAATCGACCCCAACTATGTTGTCCAAACCGTTTGTCCGCGAACGGGTTAACGCGTCTGGCAGGGTCCCAACGAGGGGGGCCAAGCCGAGGTCCACAGGGGGCGTCGACGATGCGCCCCGCCAGGGGTATGGTGTGGAAGACGCCCGGCGGCTGAGAATCGTGGCTGCTACGCTCCCCCCTGCGGAGAACACCCCCAGTTTCCCCCGCACCAGCTCGCCCGCTTACCCTATAGACGACACGACCGCTCCGACCGTTCCAGGCCTCTGGGCTGGCCGTTCGCTTTGGCTGCGCTGTTTCAAACCCGCCTGCACCTGCTTGGCCCCCCACCGTTGGCGTTGAACATGACCGTCAACCTCGAACGCGCCGTGGTCCTGCTCCCTAGCCACAGCCTCGAGGACTTCCCTCTGCACCACCTTGGCGCCGATGCCGATGGCCTGCTGGCCGCCTGGGCCACGCTCTGGCATCCCAGGCTGCTGGCAGCCAGCCGACGGCTGCCAGGCTGGTATCGGGCAGATTGTCCGCCCGACCAAGTCGCCGGACAACTGTTCTTTATTCCCGCCGTGAGCGATCACTTGGTTCTGGCCGGGTGGCCGTCGCGAACCCAACACGAGGGGGGCGTCGTCGTCCGCCGCCACGCCTCGCCCCAAGCCCTGCTCGAAGAGACAATGCCGCAGTTGGCAAACCTGTCGACGGCGCCGCTCGACCCGGCTATCGAGGCCGACTTCCTAGCGCTCGGCTACTGCTACCTGATGCTCGAAATCCTGACCCGGCAGATGCGCTATGTGGGCAGTCTCGACGAATTGCACATCGAGCGTCGCGCCGTCGCCGCAGCCGACGCGGCGCTGGCCGGCGATGCCACCACGGCTCGCACGGCCTTGGGCCACTGCTTCGAATCGCTGCTGGAATCGCGTCACCGGTTTTATCCGGCCGAAGCGTACCTGATCGATCTCACCTTGCTGGCGGAATCGACTTTGGGCCCCCAACTGGCCCTGGAACTATCGGCCGCTCACCCGCAAAACCTGTTGCTTTCAGCCGAGCTGGCTGGTTACTTGGCGGACCGCGAGCCTCAACTGGCGCACCAGCTTGGCGCGGCGATCGGCACGCGACGCGTGTGCCTGGTGGGTGGCGCGCTCGAAGAAGCCGCGCCGCCGCCGGTCGACCTCGACTCGCTGGTCGACCGCACGCAACGAGCACTGGCCACCTATTCCGCGGCGTTGGGCCATCGGCCTGCCGTTTTCGGGCAACGCACCGGCGCGCTGTCGCCGGTCTGGCCTCAGGTGCTCGCGCGCAGTGGCTTCCACGGCGCCCTGCACTTGGCCTGCGACGGTAGCCGCACCCCCCAGGCCGGGCAAAGCAAGTTTCGCTGGGAAGGGCTCGACGGCAGCTCGATCGAGGCCGTGGGCCGCCCCCCGCGCGACGCGGCCGAGTCGGGCACGCTGCTCGCCCTGCCGCAACACCTGGCTGAATCCATGGACTTGGACTATGTCGCCATGGTGCTTTTAGCCCATTGGCCAAGCCGAGTCTGCACCTGGTTCGACCTACTTCGCCGCGCCACCAGCTATGCCCCGGTACTCGGCAAATTCATCACGCTAGACGAGTTCTTTGAACACACCATGTCGCCGGGGCGAATTTCAAAATTTCCCGCCGACGATTATCAACCGGCGTTCGTTGCGGAAACCTCGCCTGGTGCTCGTTCGCAACCTGCAAGCCGGCACGCATACCGAGCGGTCGACACCTGGGCCAGTTTGCTCGGTGGCCAACCGCGCGCGGCAACTCTTCCAGACGGCGCGTCGCTTGCCGCGCAGGGCACTGCCAGATTGGCGGCGGCCCTGGCCGCGCCCGCGCCGCGCCCAGGCGACGCGAGAGGTTTCCTGGTGTGCAATCCCTTGGCGGTCGACCGCGTTGCCGTGGTGGCCTTGCCTGGCGCAATCGATCCTCTGCCGGCGGGCCTTCCGGTGCGCGCAGCGCAAGTCGATCACGACGCCGGGGCCACGGTGACCCGCGTCGCCGTGGAAGTGCCCGGCTGTGGATTTGCGTGGGTGGGGCCCGGCCCCGCGGCCGCCGCGCCGGCGCGCTCTTGGTGGCGCGGCGCGGCCGCTGCCGACTCGATTGCTAGCGATCTCACGCTGCGAAACGATCTGATCGACGTTACCATCGATCCGGAGACCGGGGGAATCCGCACCGTGCGCGATCGTCGCATTCGCGGCAACTTGTTATCGGCACGCGTGGGGCTGCGGCTAGCGGATCCTGCTCCGGCGCCAGGCACCCCTTGGCAAAGCCCCGACGCCAACCCCCGCTACGCGCGCCAGGTAGCGCGTTCTATTCGGGTGGTCACCAGCGGAACGGCCGTCGGCCAGATCGAAGCGGCATTTGACCTGCTCGACGATCAGGGGCGTCACCTGGCACACGGCACCCAAAAGCTGGCCCTTGCCGCGGGCTCGCGCGTCGTGCGCCTGGAACTGGAACTGCAGCCCCACCCCAACGGCGAGGGCAACCCCGGAACCAGCCCGCCCGAGGTGATTAGCTATGCCGCATGGCGTTGGGCCTGGTCGGACGAGGCCGCGCAACTGTTGCGCGGCGTAGCAGGTTGTTTACAGGCCAGCGACGCGCGGCGTTTGTCGGCCGCGGAACTGGTGGAGATTCAGTCGACGGTTGCTCGAGTTGCCATCTTGGCGCCCTACGGTAGCGAACATCGTCGCACGGGCTCTCGCTTGCTCGACAGCGAGATCCCTCTCTCGGGTCAGTGGTCGGGTGCCGTGGCGGTCAACGTTTCCTCCGCCGCTGTCGCCTGGCAAACATGGCAACTGGGGGAAGGTCCGCTGGGCGACGAGCCCTGGTTTGCCCCTTCGGTGCGCCCCAGCACCACCACCGGATGGTTGTTCCATCTCGATTCCAAGCAGGTGCTGGCGACTGCCTGGGAGCCCTGGAGCGAAGGCGATAACGTGGTGGGTTTTCGGGTGCGGTTGCTGGAAACTGCCGGCCGGGCCGCCGCGGTTCGGCTGCGCGTATTTCGCGCGCTGCGCGCTGCGCGGCATGTCGACTTCCTGGGCGATACCCTGACCTCGCTCCGCATCGATGACGATGCCGTGCTGGTGAACCTGGGCGGATTTGAGTTGGCGCAGATTGAGTGTCGCTGGTAATCTCGCCCCGCGCGCGGGGCCGCAATGGTAACGGACCTGGTCGCATGATTGTCACCATCGACGGACCCGCCGGTGCCGGCAAGAGCAGTGCGGCCCGGACGCTCGCCCGCCGCTTGGGTTTCCGTTTTTTGGATACCGGGGCCATGTACCGGGCAGTGGCCTTGGCCGGCGCGCAATCCGGCGTCGACTGGCAGATTCCCAGCCAACTGGCCGATCTGGCCACGGGACTGAAGATCGACCTGGTTCACGATCGGGTGCTGCTCAACGGAACCGACGTGACCGACGCGATCCGCACGGTCGAGATTACCGCGCTCACCCACTTCGCCGCCAACAACCCTGTCGTGCGCGCCTGCCTGGTCGAGCTGCAACGCCGGGCCGTTGGTGCCGACCGGGTGGTCAGCGAAGGGCGCGATCAGGGCACGGTGGTGTTTCCAGGTGCGGCCTGCAAAATCTTTCTCACCGCCAGCCCCACCGAACGAGCCCGCCGCCGGCTACGCGATCTGGCGCAACGTGGCGAACACCTGTCGTTCGATGCGGTACTGGAACAGCAGAATCTTCGCGACGAGCGAGACGAACAGCGCGCCGTGGGGCCGCTCCGGCCAGCGCCCGACGCGGTGCACCTGGTGACCGACGGCCTCTCGCCGGAAGAGGTTGTCGATCGCCTCGAACAAATTGTACGGCAGCGTCTTGTCGCTCTCTGATCGCTGCATCTGCGAACGATTCCTGAACCAGGCGGCGCGCACACTGCCGCGCCAGAATTCGTGGCCACGGTCCGTCGACCGCGGCGCGGCTTAGGGGGCTAACCCAAGTTACGCTACTTGGATCATGGCGTAAGGACTTGGATGCGCTTTTGGGGACAAGTTTGCACTACATTGGTTCGGAGTCGGTCAACGACAAGGAAGTCAACGCAAAGCCGAAAATACTGGTCGAGTAGGAGAGGAGCAGCCGGGTGGACTGCTCCTCTCCCCTCATCAAACCG
>CAYSXM010000392.1:0-5017 GCA_964434905.1 uncultured Pirellulales bacterium
CAAGCCCGTAGACAGCGTGGCGGCCACAAAGGCCACGGCAAACGCGGGCCGGCGCCCCGAATAGTGCGTCACGCGGCTATAAGCCCAAATTCCCAGGAACCCGCCCAGGTTTTGCATGATCGACGTGATGCCGATCCACAGACTCACTCGGCCCGTCAGGGCAGGCTCGGCCAGCCCCTGGCGCTCGAAGTGCCCTCGGAACACGGGCTGCAACAAATCGAAGCTGAAAAACCCGATGCCCCACAGTCCGACCACGCCGGCAAACGCCATCACCAGGCCGGCCAGTGCATTCTTGCGCCAGCGCGGATCGCCCAGCAGCTCGCGATAGGAACCTAGGGGCGCGCCGCGAGCACCCGCCTGGCGCGTGGCTTGCCAGCGTTCGGGTTCCTTCAGCCGGCTGCGAATCACGACCGCCAGCAAGGCGGGCAATGTGCCGATGACGAACATGATGCGCCAGGTGCTGCCGACCACGCCTGCCTCGGCCAACTGGCCCAAGCCGATGTTGAGCAACGCCGCGGTAATGTTCCCCACCGCCGACAGGGCTTGCAGCAGGCCGAGCGCAAACGGGCGTGCCCGATCGGGCATGACTTCGGCCACCAGCGCCACACCCACGGCGAACTCGCCCCCCACGCCCAACCCCGTTAGAAAGCGGTACAGCGCGAAATCCCAAAACCCGACCGCCAGCGCATTCAGCCCGGTAAACAGCGAGTACATCAGGATGGTAATCAGCATGGTCCGCGCGCGGCCGATACGATCGCCCAGGATGCCGAACCCGAGCCCCCCGGTGGCCCAACCCAACAGAAAAATGCTGGTGGCCACCGTGGAGTAGAAGTCGACGGTGTTCTTTTCGGGCGCGACGCCTGGCCCGGGCGCGAGCAGCTCTTTCATGGCTGGGTTGCGAGCCAGTGCGAAAAGCTGCTGATCCATGGTGTCGAATAGCCAACCCAGCGCGGCCACGATCAGCACGAACCAGTGATAGCGGTTCAATTCGCGGTACCAAGGTTGCGACGCCCGGGCCATGGAAGTCCCTCAGCTTGCTGGAAAATACCGCCGCGTGGTACCGGAGTCGGGCGGAACGACTGGCGTGCCAAACGAGCACGGACCGAGCGGCAGGGCTCACCCGGCCGGGCAACGGCGGGGCTAGTTTGGCAGGTGCGTCGAGTCGCGGCAAGCAGGTCGGCCGGTGAACTCGACTTGGCGCGCCGCTTGCGACTGGCCCGCCCACGGAGGATACTCGGCGCGCTGTTCGTACGCGGCGCCGGGCCCCCTTTGGCCCTCGCGCCCCACTCGCAGCAGGAATTCTTGCCATGAGCCGGACCCTACACCCCTTACGCATCTATCGCGTGTTCCACCCGACCGATTTTTCCGAGTCGGGCGATCTGGCGTTTGCCCACGCGCTGCGCGTGGCCCTGGCGTGCCAGTGCGAATTGAGCCTGATGCATGTCGATCCGCCCACCGCGTCGCCCGACTTCGAGCACTTCCCGGCGGTTCGCGACCGGCTGATCACTTGGGGCGAATTGCAGCCGGGCGCCACGGTTCACGACCTGGCTCTGCTGGGCTTGGGCGTCCACAAGATTCAAGCGTCGGCGGTAGATCCGGTCGAGGCGGTTCGTGAATGGCTAGCGCGCGAGTCGGCTGATCTGGTGGTACTGGCCACGCACCCGCGCCAGGGCTGGGGGCGCTGGCTGCATCGCAGCGTGGCAGAGCCGATCGCGCGCAGCTCGGGCGCTGCTACGCTGTTCCTGCCCACCGGCGCCCGCGGGTTTGTCGACGGCGCGACCGGCGCGGTGAACCTGCGCGAGATGCTGGTCGCGGTCGATTCCGAGCCACGGCCCCAGATGGCGGTGGATTTAGTGCTGCAACTCTGGAAGTCGCTCGGTGCCCGTCCCGCGCGGCTGACTTTGTTTCACGTGGGCAGCGACGACGATCTGCCGCCGATCGCGCTGCCCGACGAGCGGGCCCTGACCGTCTCGCGAATCTCGCGGCCCGGCGCCCCGGTGACTGCCATCGTGGAAGCTGCACACGAGCTAAAGGCCGACCTGGTGGCGACCTCTACCGCCGGCCGGCATGGTCTGTGGGATGCCTTGGTCGGGAGTACCACCGAACAGATACTGCACGAGCTTTCCGCCGCGCTGTTGGCCGTGCCGGCACCCTAGCGCGCTGGCGCCCTGGCCAGGTGTCGGCACGCGCGCCATGAGAACCTGACACGGGCGAACAACCCTGCATGAACAAAGCCTTTGTCCGCGAGCCCGACGACACCGGGGCGCGTCATTGCCCGCGGTGCGGCTCGTTGGGTTGGGCCGTGCCGGCGGAAACTTTGCCGGCTCAATTGCGTCCCGAGCATGCCGAGGCGGTTTCGCACCCGGCATTTTTCTGTCCGTTCGCGCGGTGCGACGTGGTTTATTTTGATCTCTACGAACGCACCGCCCTGGTGAACTGCCTGCGTCGGCCGGTGTATCCCAAAGACCCCGAGGCCCCGCTGTGTGCCTGTTTTGGGTTGACCTGCGACGATGTCGAAGCCGACCTGAACGAAGGCGGCGTCTGCCGCGTGCGGTCCGTGGTTGAACGCGCCAAGACCGCCGAAGCACGCTGCCGCGAGCTGGCCCCCAGTGGCCAATCGTGCGTGGCCGAAGTGCAACGCTATTACTTCAAACGCCAGGCCCAACGCGGAACTCCATGAAGCCCGGCCCCCAGCGCCGGCTATTGGCCCGCCAGTTCCTGGCGATCGACCACCAACACGCGCAGATCGCCTACGTTGGTGTGCGTGGGGCCGGTTTTCAATAGCCCTCCGGCGGCCTCGAATAGCGGGTAGGCGTCGTGCGCGGCGAGCGCCGCGGCGGGTTCGAGTCCCGCGGCCATGGCTTGGCGCCACACGCTTTGGTCGACGATCGCCCCGGCCGCGTCGGTCGGACCGTCTTCACCGTCGGTGCCACCGGAAACCAGCGCCAAGCCTGTGCAGCCGGGCCGCCATAATGCCACCAAGGCCGCCAGCGCCAACTGCTGGTTCCGCCCGCCTCGCCCTGCCGGCGAACCGGCGCCGATAGTCACCACCGGTTCGCCGCCCGACACCAGGCAGTCGGGGCCCGCCGTGGCGCGCATCGACTGCGCCAGACTGGCCAGGTGCCGTCCTTGGTCGTCGGCTTCGCCCTCGGGCGCGCGGGCACAATGCATGGCATGTGCATAACCCAGGCGCTCGGCGCACAGGCCGGCCGCGTCGACCGCCGTGGCATTGTTGCCAATGATCTGATGCAGCACGCGGCAGGCTGCCGGCGCCGCTGCAGTCGGTGGCGGGCTGGCGCGCCGCCGCAGATAGCTCCAACTGCGGGGGCAAAGGGTCTCGGGCACGTCGAACCGCGACAGCACGCGCAGAGCGTCGGCAGGAGTCGAGGAGTCGGGTACGGTCGGGCCCGAGGCAATCACGTCGAGCGGGTCGCCCGGCACGTCGGAAATAATCAAGGTCACCAGCGTTCCGGCACGACAGGCGCGGGCCAACCCACCCCCTTTGATCCGGCTGAGCTGTTTGCGCACCGTGTTCAAGGCCACGATATCGGCCCCGGCCGTGCTCAGGTACCGCGTGAGGGCCAACTTTTCCGCCAGGGGTACACCTTCGACCGGAGCGGGCAACAAGGCCGAACCGCCACCCGAAACGAGCGCCAAGCAGAGGTCGTTCGGTCCCATTCGGGCCAGCATGTCCAGCATGGCCTGCGCGCCGGCCACGCCTTCTGCACGCGGTTCGTTGGCGCCCGCCGGCCGTGCGGCGTGCAAGCGTATGTGTGTCAGCTTCCGCACGCAATCTGCGGGCACATTCACCAGCCCGTGCAATTGGTGGCGCTTTGCCAGCTCGGGTCCGAGAGCGTGCTCGACGGCGGCTGCCATGCCGGCACCTGCCTTGCCGGCCCCCACCACGCAAATCTGCCCGATCGAGGACCACGGCAACTGCTGATCGGCGACAAGTAGCCAGGAGCCATCGACCACCAGGTGCTGGGCCACGAGGCGATCGGCCGCCACGGCCGCCAGTCCGGCCTGCCAAATGGCCAGTGCATCGGCACGCAGTTGAGCTTCCAGTCGGAGCATTTTAGGAACCTTGCGCGTCGGCAAACCGTTGATCACCCGTGGCCGGAACCCAACCGGGGACGACCGACATTTTTCGCGGGAAACCCTGGCGACTTGCAGGTGGGGTGCCGTCCGTGCAGAAGATTCCTCCAGCCAGCCGACGGGTACCTCGACCGATGGGTTCTGATGATCTTGGGTGCCATGTCGGCTGACTACCGCCGCAAGTCCAGCGCGGTGAGTACCTGGGCCGTGGCGGTCGATTTGTTGAGCACATAGAAGTGCAAACCCGGCACACCGCCGGCCACGAGTTCGGCAGCTTGCCGCGTGGCGTATTCCACACCCACCGCGAATTGGCCGGCGGGGTCGTGTTCGTGGCCTGCGAGCGCCGCGAGGAGATCTGCCGGTAGCCGCGCGCCGCATAGCGCGGTAATCCGCTGAATCTGCGCCAGGTTGGTCACCGGCAGCAGGCCCGGCACCAAGGGGACGCCGATGCCGCGTGCCTGGTAGCGATCTCGAAATCGCCAGAAATCATTGTTGTCGTAGAACAGTTGGGTCACCACCACGTCGGCGCCGGCCGCGACCTTGCGGGCCAGGTTGTCCAGATCTGCGTGGGGGCTGGGGGCTTCTTGGTGGGTCTCGGGATAGCCCGCCACGGCGATTCCCAAATCGGGGAACTCGCCGCGCAACAGCGCGACCAGCTCGTTGGCATAACGCAGCCCCCCCTCGACGGGGCGAAACGCGCTCTCGCCGCGGGGCGGGTCGCCGCGCAGGGCCACGATGTTGCGCACGCCGCGCCGCCGCGCCTCGCGCACATAGTCGAGCAGTTGCGCGGTGGTCGATCCGACGCAGGTCAAGTGCGACGCGACCGCGCAGTCGAATTCGCGCCGCACGCGGTCGACGACGTCGAGCGTCTTGTCGCGCGTCGAGCCGCCCGCGCCGTAGGTGCAGGTGACAAAGGCCGGTT
>CAYSXM010000393.1:0-5014 GCA_964434905.1 uncultured Pirellulales bacterium
GCCGGGTCGGTCACGACGTCGCGGCCCAGCACGCGGGCCGTGCCGCCCGTGGGCAAGACATGCGAAGGGCCAGCGACATAGTCTCCGACGGCCACCGGGCTATGGTGCCCTAGGAAGACGGCACCGGCCGAACGTACCTGGGCCAACAGCACCTCGGGTTCTCGCACCGCGAGATGCAGGTGTTCGGGAGCCAATTGGTTGGCCAGTTCGACGGCGCGGTCCGCGCACTCGACGATAACCAGGGCGCCAAAGTCGGCCAGGCTGCGAGCAGCCAATGCTGCCCGCGGCAAGTCGGCCAACTGGCGCAGCAGCTCGGCGGGCACCTGGCGAACCAGTTGCTCGTTCCACGAGATCAGCACGCTGCTGCCCGGTGAGTGTTCGGCCTGCGCAATCAAATCGGCCGCCACGTGCTCGATCCGTGCCGAATCGTCGGCCAGTACCACGACCTCGCTGGGGCCTGCAATGGAATCGATATCGACGGTGCCATAAACGTGCTGCTTGGCCAGGGCCACGAACTGGTTGCCTGGCCCCACGATCTTATCGACCCGCGGCAGGCCCTCGACCCCATAGGCCAGCGCGGCCACGGCCTGGGCGCCGCCCACGCGATAGACCTCGGTCACTCCCAATTCGTGACACACAGCCAACAGGTCGCGATTGTAGGCCCCCAAGGGCGTGGGTGGGGCCACCACGGCAATTTCGCTTACTCCGGCGGCCTGGGCGGGCACCACGGTCATGAGCACGGTCGAGGGGTAGACCGCGGCACCCCCTGGCACGCAGACTCCTACCCGCGCCAGCGGCAAGTAGCGTTGTCGAAGATAGCCACCCTGTCGCAAGCCGACTGCTACATCTTGGTGCAGAATGGCGTCTTGAAATCGGCGAATATCGTCGCGCACTCGTCGTACCGTGGACAAGAACCGCGAGTCGGCCCCACGGTGTGCGTCGTCGAGTTCTTCGGGTGCAACGCGCAACTGCGACGGGGTTAGCCGGGCGCCATCGATCCGCGCGGAGTAGTCGAGCACCGCGGGCAACCCCCGAGCGCGCACGTCGCCACAGATGCGTTCGACGACCTCGACCGGTGACAGCGGTTCACCAAACACGTCGATCGTGCGCTGTCGGCTGGCGTCGCTGACGACGTGGCCCTGGGGGCCGAGCCGCGCGCGCAGCGCCGCGAGGGCCGCTGGAGCGTCGGCCAGGCGGTCGTCGATCGTGGTTATTTCCAGGCGAATTTGCGACATGCGGGCTGTGCGGGGGTCGGTCGAAGCGGGGGATCGCGGCGAGTTTTCCTCCCGCCGCGCAAGGGGCCAATGACCGCGGAATGCTCAGCGGTCCCATTGTCGCTCCGGCCACCCCTCGTTGAAAAGCCCCGACACCTGTGCGAACCACCGGGTTCGGAGGCCGGCGTTGCCGATAGCACCCAGGCGACGTAGCAGCGACGCGTGCGCCTAGGGCTGGAACACCTCTTCCAGGGCTTGCCGCATGACCTGGGGATCGGGATCGATGCCGGTCCACATCCGGAATCCGATCACACCTTGGTTGACCAGCATGCCCAAGCCGTCGAGGGCCGTGGCACCTTGGGCTCGCGCGCGACGCAACAACCCCGTATCGGGCGGGTTGATCACGGCGTCGCAAACGATCAAGCCCGGGTGCAGGCTTTCGTCGGCCACCTCGACTCGTTGGTCCCCTTGGGGAAACATTCCGACCGGGGTGGCTTTGACCAGCAGGTGCATGTGCCGGGGCACCAGGTAATCGCCCTGCCAGGGCGCATAGCGAGCTGGCACATTGGTTCGTTGCTCGATCATTTGAACCAATTCTTCGCCGCGCCCACGATGCCGATTGACGATGGTTATCTCGGCCACACCCGCCAGCGCCAGTTCGCCTGCGATGGCCCGCGCCGCGCCGCCGGCGCCCAAGATGGCGACGTGCATTCCGGCTGGTTTGGCCAGGGCGGAGAGCGAGGTGAGAAACCCCTTGCCATCGGTGTTTTCGCCAATCAGTTCGTCGCCTGCGCGTACCAGGCAGTTTACCGCGCCCACGAGCTTCGCTGCGGGGCTTAACCGGTCGAGATGTTCGATCACTGCAACCTTGTGCGGAATGGTGCAGTTGCCGCCGCGAAACCCCAGGGCTCGCAAACCGCGCACCGCGTCGGCCAGGCGGGCCGGCGGCACGTCGCACTGAATATAGCGCCAATCGAGGCCGTGCGTGGCAAACGCGCGCTCGAGCATATACGAGGTGGGATTCTCGGCCACGGGGTGGCCCAGCAGGCAGAGCAACTCGGGTTGGAACGATCGCACGGCAGCCATGGCAACGGCACTCTCCTGTTTCAGATGGTTCACCCCGAATTATTCATGAGCGATTTGCTGCGGAGCCGAACGTGTCGCGTCTGCCGCGTCAAACCGCAATCGCCCCTGACACACGCACAAGGGAACTGCAAAGTCAAACGCGAGGGGGTCAGGAAGCTCGTTTTCGGCTGACGGACGTTGTTTGAATGCAGAGCGTGTTGACCGAAAAAGGTTCCAGACCCCGACTTTGCAGTTCTCCTGACTCACGTATTCACCATTACGCCCCAGAGCACTGGCAAAGCCCAGTGGCACCCGACTGCGGTCTTCCTTTCAGCGGCAACACGTTCGACTCCTCGCGACGAAGTTCATGAATCATCCGGGTTCAATGGCGTTTCCACCGTACACCGGGGCGGGGTGGAATGGTAGCCAGGCCGCGCGGCGGACGCGGTTGAATGGCGTCCACCGGAAAAACCGGGCGAGCGTTGCCCGGCCCCCAGGGACATTCCGGTGGAGCAGGCCGACCGCGAGGCATAGAATCGGAAGGGAATTTACTGCCTGCCGCGCTGGTTGCAGTTTCGTTCGAATTGAAACCATCGCGGCTTTACCTAGCGCAGGCCCATGCTTTCGCTATTCGGACCGCCGCGACGAATGTGCGACGGGGTCGCCCGCCGCGAGATTCTGCGGCTGGGCGCGCTGTCGGCCGCGGGCTTGACGCTGCCGCATTGCTGGTCCGCGCGCCAAGTCGGTGCCGCTGCGACTACCAACCGCGAACCAGGCTTTGGTCGAGCTCGCTCGTGCATCCTGATCTACTTGTTCGGCGGCCCAAGCCAGATCGACACGTTCGATATGAAGCCGCTGGCGCCGGTCGAATTTCGCGGCGAATTTCAGCCCATTGCCACCCGGCTGCCCGGCGTGATTGTCTGCGAGCATTTTTGCCGGCTGGCAGCGCAATACGACAAGCTGGCCGTGTTGCGTTCGATGCATCACGAACATCCGCGCCATGGTTACGGGCTGTACTACATGTTCACCGGGCACGAGCACCCTCGGCCCGACCTCGACGCGGCGCCGGCAGGC
Source organism: uncultured Pirellulales bacterium (assembly GCA_964434905.1). GTDB lineage: Bacteria > Planctomycetota > Planctomycetia > Pirellulales > CAYNRE01 > CAYSXM01. The sequence goes on from CAYSXM010000393.1 coordinate 3,354, forward strand.
AACGACTTTCCTTCGGTCGCTGCGCTGGTGGGCCGAGCGCGGGGTCCGCGCGCGGCGCTGCCGCCGGCGGTGACGTTGCCGCGCTGGAATCGCTTTCTCGATTTGCCCCAGGAATACGCTGGTGAAACGGCAGGTTTTTTGGGTAAGACCTTTGACCCGTGGTTGGTCCGTGCCGAACCCAACTCGGCCGAGTTCCACACCACGGGCGTGGAGTTGCCGGCTGGGCTGACGTTCGAACGACTGGCGAGCCGGCGCGACCTGTGGCGGCAACTTGACCATCGATTGGCCACGGCCGCCGACGGCGAATTGTCGAGCGAGCAGCAGGCGCTTTACCAGCAGGCGTTCGCGCTCGTGGCTTCGCCGGCCGCGCGTGCGGCGTTTCGTCTGGAGGCAGAAGCTCCCGGTACCCGGCAGCGCTATGGGGCCAGCCCATTCGGCCAGGGGCTATTGCTGGCGCGGCGGCTCGTCGAGGCAGGCGTGTCGCTGGTGACAGTCAATTGGCACGACGACGGCAGCGACGTGAAGAGCCCGTTTTGGGACACGCATCGCGACAACTTTGTTTCGCTGCGCGAGAAGCTGATTCCACCGGTCGACATGGGTTTGTCGGCGCTGCTCGAAGACTTGGATCAGCGGGGGTTGCTCGAGGAAACGCTGGTGGTGGTGATGGGAGAGTTCGGCCGCACGCCGCGCGTGGGGCGCGTGGTGATGAACACTGCGACCAACGCCACGGGGCGGGATCATTGGCCGCATGCCTATTCGGTGTTGCTGGCCGGCGGCGGCGTGCAAGGGGGCCAGGTGCTGGGAGCTAGCGACGATCGCGCGGCACACGTAGTCGACCTGCCCGTTGGTCCACCCGACCTGGTGGCCACCATCCTGCACGCGCTGGGCTGCGACCTCGGCGAGCGTATTTTCGACCGTTCGCATCGGCCGCACGCACTGTGCGATGGCCAACCGATCCGCCGGTTGTTCACCGGCTGAGCCGCTGGCGTGGTCGCGCCAGCGTGGGGGGAAACAGGCCTGCCCAGGCGACCCTCGATCGCCTGTGGACCTGCCGCACTGTGCGGCGCGCTTGCAATTCCCAGCCGCAATTGCCAATCTAGCAGGCCATCGCCCCGGACGCACGTGTTTACCACTACGCCCCAGGGGAACTGCAAAGTTAAATACGAGGGGGTCAGGAAGCTCGTTTTCGGCCGAGGGAGGTCGGTTGAATGCAGTGCGTGTCGACCGAAAAAGGTTCCAGACCCCGACTTTGCAGTTCGCCTGCACTACGCGCCAGAGCACTGGCAAAGCCCAGTGTCACCCAGCGCACTGGGCAAAGCCAGTCGCACCTGATCACGGATTTCCTGGCGGTCACAACTCGTTCGATGCCATGCGACGAAGTTCGTGAATAGTCCAGGTTCCAGCCCGTCGTGTCGCTTTTTGTGCCCGCCGCCCGTTTGCCGAAAGCAGTTGTTCGATGGCACCCTCCACGCCAGCCGCCAGCAAGTCGCCCGCCACCCACGCAGAGCGCGTCGCACACCGGCCGTATGTGCCCGACGGCGACACGTTGCCCGAATTCACCTGGTCGGCCGTTCTGCTAGGTGTTGTGCTGGGGATCGTGTTTGGAGCGTCGTCGTTGTACTTGGTGCTCAAGGTGGGTCTGACGGTATCGGCCTCGATTC
>CAYSXM010000394.1:0-5010 GCA_964434905.1 uncultured Pirellulales bacterium
TCTGGTTTGCCCATCCCCACTAAACCCAACCACAATAAAGACGCTCACCCGGCCATGCAGCGCGCGTAGGTTAGGCGATGTGACCACTGACTCCAAGCTTCTGGGGGGGCACGAGAGATTCTTCTCGAAACAGGCAAACCGATGTGCATGGCGCGCGAAGAGGGCAATTTGTAAACTATGGATTCCGGCCGCCGCGACGGCACAGCGACCCCACCGCCAGCAAGCTGGTCAACGTTTGTCTCGACCAGACAAGCTCAGCCCAATCGTTCGAGCGCGAGAATTCAAACCATGGCATTTCCGGCAGGCTCAAGCCGACATTGGCTTTGGGGCGGGTTATTGATCATTTCATGGATGTGCCCGCCTGCGGCCCCGGCCTGGGGGGCGGAAGTTGAACTCGAACTGGCCACTGCCGAGGGCTTGCCACTGGCGGGGCACCGCGCGTGGCACGAACGGCTGACCGAATTGGGGGTCGATCGGCTGCGGCTGCGGCCGGCGCGGCCCGGTGACCGGGTCGATGTGCGGACCGAAGGGGACGAGCCCCGGCAAACTATCCAGATTCAGGGTTGGATCTCGGCCGCTGGCCAGTTGGCGGTTCCCTACCACAAGTTCGAAGTAGGCCAAACCGCGGCATTGCGGCGCTGGCTGGAAGGATTGCGGGCGGGCGACATCGGCCCCCCTCAAGCACAGGGGCCTCCGGACAGGTTCGGGCTATCCGCCGAGTCCGCAACGCGGCTGAACGCCGCGTTGGCCGAAACGATCGCCCCTACGACCCTCGGGCGCGGTCGGTGGGAAGTGTTTGGCGAGCTAAGAACCGCCGCCAAACTGCCGATCGTGGTTGCTCCCAACGCACAGGTGGTCCCCGGCGGTCCAGGAGAGGAGCTCGACGTGTTGGCCGACGAATTGGGCGGCCTGACAGTGGGCACGGCGTTGGCTGTGCTGCTGCGCCCGGCAGAATTGGGCTGGCGGCCCAGCGAGCGCGACGGCGCATTGACGCTGTTGGTCGAGCGGCGTGCGCCCGGCGTGGCGCAGTGGCCCATCGGCCACCCGGCCAGGGGAAGTGGCAAGGGAGACGTGCCCCAATACTTTGCGTTTTCGCGCGTGGGCCTGGGACCTGCTTCGGTGGAAGCGGCCGCCCGTGAAATAGAAACCGATTTGAAGCTAGCAGTGCGCCTAGATCGCTGGGCCCTGGCGCGGCACTCGATCGACCCGTCGACCACGGAAGTGACTTTCGCGTTGCGGCACACGGCCTATAGCACGGCGGTGCGGCAATTGCTGGGCCCGGCGAAGTTGCAAGCGAAGCTCTTGCGAGACGAAGCGGACCACTATTTTTTGTGGATCACGACGTTACGTAATCCGTGATTCCAGGGCGGCTGCGGCTCGGTCGACGGCGTTGTTTTCGCGTAGCAACCGCGTTGTTTTCGCGTAGCTACGGTGTTGTTTTCGCGTAGCTATTGGGCCAGGCACCGCGGTAGACTCGCGTGGATGTGAGGCAGGCGGTGGTCGGCAATTCGCGGGCCGACGCAAGTCGTGGCCAGCGGTCGCCGTGGTGGTGGATCGCACGGCACAAGATTTTTGTACCAGGGTAAGCGGTCGCAATGAACTCTGCAGGGACCCCAGTGTCGACTGTGACAACCATCGATGGCACGGCACTGACGAGCGAATTAGTAGCCCTGGGGGTGAGCCACGTGGTGTGGCTGCCCGACTCGGTGCTCGGAGCTTGGGAAACGGCCCTGTCCGAACGGCTGCAATTGATTCGCGTATGTCGCGAAGGCGAAGCGTGGCTGACAGCCGCCGGACTGATGCTGGGTGGGCAACAGCCCGTGGTTGTGATGCAAAACACGGGGCTGTTCGAATCGGGCGACGCGTTGCGCAACACGTTGTTCGACCTGCGCTTGCCAATTTATGCGCTGATCGGCTATCGCAGCTACCTAGCGCACAGATCTTCCGACACGGCCAAGCGCTTCACCGAGCCGATCTTGGCTGCCTGGGGCTTGGACACAGTGCTGCTGGAGGGGACACCGCACCTGCCGCGGCTAGCAGACCATTTTCGGCGCTGTAGGGCGGCCCAGGTAGCTGGCGCCGCCCTCGTGGCCGAAGGAGCGGTGTAGATGCCGAGAGCCCAGGAAACAGCCGCGGGGCCGCCTGGTCGACGCGCCATGCCGATGGTCGAGGCACTACGTGTGCTGGCCGGCTTGCGACGCGACGAAATCGTGGTGACCACCATGGGGGCTGCACGAGAATGGCCCCGGCTGTCGTCGCACCCCCTCGATCTGCACTACATACCTTCGGCCATGGGGCATGCTCCGGCTCTGGGCCTGGGATTGGCCTTGGCCAGGCCAGAGCGGCAGGTGTGGGTGCTCAACGGCGATGGCTGCCAACTGATGAGCTTGGGATCACTGGTTACGATCGCGGGTAGTCGAGCCCATAACCTGACGCTGTTTGTGCTGGAAAACGGTCTCTACGAGGTGACCGGGGGCCAGGCTACCGCTGCGGGAAACGCGGTGGCCACGGGGTTCAGTTTCGCCACCCTGGCGCGGGGAGCGGGGCTGGCCACGGTGGCCGAGTTCGACGATCTGGAGGCCTGGAAGCTGGCCGCACAAGCCACGCTCTACGGGCCCGGACCACGCTGCGTGGTGTTGCGAGTGGCACCTGTGGCCGACTTTCAGTTGGCTTCACCTGGCCCACTGGCGCCGCGACTGGAGGTCTTTCAACGGGCGCTGTCGGCAGGGCCGACGACCGACGCCCCGGAGTGACACAGGGGAAGATAGCTGTGCTAGCTACGTCGGTTCGACCGATAGAATCTGCAGGATATGTCGTAAACGGCGGTTGCCTGAAACGCAGGTCGGAACTAGTCTTAAAAAAAGACAGGGCCCAGTTGGGGCCTGGACGGGGCCGGTTTAGCACGTGGCCCGAGTTGAAATGGGGCCAGGAGTAACGACTCGGATGCCGGCGATCGAGGGTCTCGACACGATGTACAAAGCAGGCGATTGGGTCATTTACCGCACCAGCAAATGCACCGCGCACCCCGGGCCCCGGGCGATGCAGGTGTCGGCCGCTCCGAATGGGGAGCTGTATTCCTACGACGTGGAAAAGTTCTGGGTCGTGGTCGGCTTGAACAGCGAAGGCGTGGTAGTACTTCAAACGCGCCGTGGGAAGCAGCACGCGGTGGAAGCCTCAACGCCGCGGCTACGTCACGCATCGTGGTGGGAACGGCTGGTGTACCGCAGTCGTTTTCCACAGGTGTCAGCCGGACCATCGAGCGGCGAACGTTTGGCGTCCTAGCTTGGCGGCACCGTTTCGTTTGGGCGTGGCACGCCTGCGGTGCGTTCCAGTGCGGTTGTTGGCCGCCGTGTCACCTGCATGTTGGGCAGTTGTGCTACATCACCTCAGTCGCCAGGGGTGACACCGTACTTGGGGGGCCGCCGCCGTGTTGCCATCGGTCCGACGCTATTCACCCTTCGAGTCGGGGCCGTTTCGCCTGGCGTTGGGTACGAAGCCGTTGGCGCTGGCCGAGTGGATCGAGTTGGACCAGGCGTATCACGACGAATTGGCGCTGAAACGCCGGCTGCTAGCCGAGGAACACGCGCGCGTCTTCGTCAGCCAGCCAGCGAGCAACGCCGCCTCGCGCGAGTTGTTGTCGACATTGGCCGCGCATGTGGCGCGGTACTTTCCAAGGTTTTTTGAGTGCGACCGAGGCCGGATAATCAACCGGTTGACGGACGAATCTTGGTCACTGGAAGGCGACACGCTCGATCCGTTGGAAATTGCCTCGCGGTTGGTACAAGAAGACTTGTGCCTGCTGCAAGTTCGCGATGATGACGATATGTATGCCTTGACGGCCGGTTGCGTTTGCTTTCCATCGCGGTGGTGCGTGCGCGACAAGCTGGGCCAGTCGCTGCGGGCCATCCACACTCCGGTGGCGTTCTACGACGAGCAAATTGGCGAACCGGTCGAAAAGTTTTTTCGCCGCCTGGCCGTAGAAAAACCGGTGTGGCGCACCAACTGGAACATTCACGAAACCGCCGCCTTGTTTCAACCCACCGGCATGGGACCTCGGCCGCGCGATGCCACGATTACCGTCGAGAATGCGGGCAGCCGATTGTTTCTGCGCGTAGAACGCCAGACCTTGCGGCGTCTTCCCCTGACCGGCGCGGTGGTGTTCACGATTCGCACCTATGTCGAACCGCTGAAGAGCGCTTGCGAGGGGCCCGAAGCCGCCACGCGGCTAGCCTCGGCCTTGCGCGAGATGCCCGAGCCGACCCGGGCCTATAAGAGCCAGGGGGTGTTTCTCGATGCGGCGCTGGCCTGGTTGGACGCGCGGTGCGGCGACCAGGGGCAAGGGCCGCGTCTGTGACGTGGGGCGAGGGCGATGGACGTGCGGCGAAGACGATCGTGCCACAGGGACATTGAAGGTCGGGCTTCGGCACAGTCAGTCAGCGGGCCGGGGAGCGATCGGGGAGTCGCGACGCTTGCCGTGGGGGTGCGGCCCGGGCCGACAGTTCTCGGCTCAATTCGGCAATCGATGCCTGTGGAGGCAACAACTCCGCAGCGCGATGGTGCGGAACGTCGTGCCCTCTTAATGTTTCCAGGCGGCGGCGCAGTTTATCGGCGGGCGAAACCAGAGCCAGTCCGTTGAGGTCAGCATCCGAACGAACGTGGGCAGGCATTCTGCTTCGTCTAGCTTGCTCTAAGAGCGCGCGGCCGGGGGTAACCGCGTGGACCGTGGGACCCGGATGGCCGGGAGGTTGCCCGCGGCGCGCGCCAGGCAAGAACAACCGCTGGCCAGGCGAATCGTCATCCAGTTGTTCAAACTGTTCGTCGAGCATGTCCGGCCCGGCGGGCTGGGGCGCGGCCGTGGGGGGAGGTACCAATTCGGGGCCGTCCGAGATGGTCTCCTTGGGAGCACGCGATTCGGCCGCGGGTTGCGGTTCTGAGACGGCCGGGTTGTGCGTGGCACTGCCCCGGGGCTTGCGCTTGGCAACCGTGCGAGAAACTTCCTTGAACAGTACG
>CAYSXM010000395.1:0-5009 GCA_964434905.1 uncultured Pirellulales bacterium
AATGCGTGAATCTGTCGCCCGACAAGGAACCCGTGATCTATCAGGCCATCCGATTTGGCGCGGTGCTGGAAAACGTGGTGGTCGACGAGTTCTCGCGGCAGGTCGACTACGGCGATATTTCGATTACGGAAAACACGCGGGCCTCGTACCCCATCGAGTTCATTCCCAACGCGCGCATTCCGTGTTCCACCGGGCATGCCAAGAACATCATTTTGCTCACCTGCGATGCCTTCGGCGTGTTGCCACCCGTGGCACGGCTGACTCCTTCGCAAACGATGTATCACTTTATCTCCGGGTACACCGCCAAGGTGGCCGGCACCGAGATCGGCGTGACCGAACCACAGGCCACGTTTTCAGCTTGCTTCGGCGCCGCGTTTCTGGTCTGGCATCCCACGAAATATGCCGAAATGCTCGCCGAAAAAATGCGGCGTCATGGCACCCAGGCCTGGCTGGTCAACACGGGCTGGTCGGGGGGCGCCTATCCCCACGGCGCGCGGATCAAGCTGGCCTATACCCGAGCGATTATCGACGCGATTCACTCTGGCGAGCTGGCCGATGCCCCGGCCATCGCAGACCCCGTGTTCGGGCTCGCGGTACCTAGCCGCTGCCCCGGAGTGCCCGACGAAGTGCTGGCCACCCGCGACGCGTGGACAGACCCAGCCGCATACGACGAAGCGGCACGCAAGCTGGCCGCGCTGTTCCACAAGAACTTCGCTAAGTATGCCACGGTGGCCAGCGAGGAAACTCGCCGATCTGGCCCGCGAACCAGCGCCGAGCATAGCCTGGCATAGCCGCTGTTCGGCCTCGTAACGCGAACCTACAGCGTCTTCAAGTATTCCAGTACGGCATGCTTCTCGGCCTCGGACAAGGCGTCGGGAAAGGTGTGCCCCTGGGCACTCTTACCCGCCAAACTGGTGTCGAAATAGCGCCGTTTTTCTTCCGGCCGTTTGGCTTCTGCCGGCAAGGCCTCGAAGGTCGAGATTTCCAGCCCCACGCGGGCCTGGTCGTAGCCATCTTCGCTGCGCTGCCACACCACGGGGCGCTCGGTGGAATGCAACACGTGCCACAGCGTGGGAACCGAGCCATTGTGAAAATACGGAGCCGACGCCCAGACGCCGTCGAGCGGTGGCGCCACGTAGCCGGCCGGATGCTCGACAATGTTGGCCTGGCCGTTGTGTCCCAGCCAACTGCTGCGCATGAAGAGCCGATGTTCGATCGGCATGCCGGTGTGTCGGACCGGATCGGTACCAACTTCCTCGATGTCGACCGTCAGTTCCGGATATTCGCCGCCGGGCCCTGGCACGCCGTGACAGCGCGCGCAATGCTGCTCAAAGGCCCCGCGCCCCTGGTCGGCCAGCGCGGTATTTACCGCAAAAGGATATTTTGGCGGCTCCAGGCTTTCAATCCACGCTAGCACGTCTTGGAACTCTGGTTCCCAAGACTGAATGTCCTGGTTGGAATTGGCCGGCACCATCAAAAACTGCATGATCGCCCGCGACGACTTGGCCACATAACCATCGATGTACAGATGGTGCTTCTTGTGGGTGTTCCACAACGGGGGCGCGTCGAGGTCGTGATTGGTGAACCGTGGCGTCGGGCGACCCGGTCGAAAAGCCAAGGCGTCGTCACGCATGGCGCATAACACCACCGAAAAAACCTGCGCGTTCGTGGTACCGTTGGATCTCCCCAGCGGTACCATCACGCCCGTCGCGTCGGTCGATGACAGCCGGTCGCCACGCGCCAAACGGTACTTGGTCACATCTTGGAACAACGTTTGAAAGGCATAGTGCGAGTTGCCCAGGCCGGGCACAGCCACACCGGCGACCTTGCCACCGTGACAAGCCAGGCAGTTCATGGCCCAGCCGGTGCCAGTATCGACCGCGCCCAGTGGCGGTCCCCCCTGCCGGCCCGGCGCCTCGACCAATCCGTATCGCGAAAACGACATCTTCCGTCGCGTGGCCGCGTCGGCCGCCTCGGCTTGGGCCTTCTGGTCTTCCGGCCACACCGTCCACAGGTTCTCGAACACATCGGCGGTGTAGTCGTCGGGCTGAAAGGCTTTCGTGGTCAGCCAGCGATAGCCGCGCTCGGCAGGTGTTTCGCCCCCTGCCGCAGCCGGTTGGAGCGATTCGCCAGGCGACGTCGCGGCCGCCTGCACTGGCGCTTCGGTGGAGGGAGACTCCTCGACCGCCGTTGCAGGCGCCGTCGCGGGCGCTCCGGCAGTCAGCGCACTGGTGCGCCCGTTGACCCCCAGCATGAACAGCACGAGCAGGCCAGGTCGCAGCGATACCCACGAAGAGTTCCATCGCATGGGTTTTTACACCTTGGGTTGGGCCAGTGACTGTTGTGAATCGGCCAAACGGCGACATTTCCGGTGGGCTGGCAGATGACGAACCCGGAGCCCCGGCCAGGCACCAGCAGGCCAGGCTACATTATAGCCTCGCGCCAACGATACCAGGCCCGGGCCAGAGCATTCCCCGCGCACCGGGCGCGGTTCCAGCCAGAGTGGGCAAGTTACAAATGCCGTGCCGGGCCCCCTGGCAGCCCGCTGAAGAATTCGACGCGTCTGCATCATCGCACAGGTGCGATGGAAAAACACCGAAGTAAGGCGTTGTTTTGCCGGCCGCGCAGAGCGGTGCTCCGCACTGGGCGAGGTTGAACGAACTGCTAGAATCGTGGCCGCGGAATTGCCTCCGAGGGGGGCCGCGGCGGGGTTACAAACATGCCGGCGATTGTCCGGCCAAATAATGGCGTTTATCCGTCCAGGAGAGCAGGCATGTATCGTGTCGCTTGGTGTGCGGTGTGGGCTCTGACAATGGCGATCACGACGACAACCCAAGGCCAGGCGGCCGAACCGGTCGATGCCGCGCATTTTCACCACGTGCGGCTGAACGTGACCGACCCGGCGCGCTCCATTCGTTACTACCGCAAGGTGTTCGGCGCCACGCCGGTCAAGTATCGAGGTCGGGTCGATGCCCTGTTCACCGAACGCTCGTTCCTGTTGTTCAACCAGGTCGACGCCCCGCCCGACGCCACGCACAACACGGGCATTTGGCACATGGGCTGGGGCGGAGTCGATGTGAAGAATGAGCACGAGTGGTGGAAGGTTCACGATGTGAAAATCCACACGCCGCTCAGCCCGTTGCCAGGCAACGACAACTTCTACATGTATCTCGAAGGGCCCGACGGCGAGTTGATCGAGATCAACACCATGGGGCACCACCGGTTTGCGCATGTGCATTTGTTCGCCGACGATGTGAACGCTACCTGCGCCTGGTACGCCGAGCACCTGGGGTTGCGCCCGCGCGCGGCGCAGGTGCCCAAGCCGCCGGGAAAGATGTCGACGCTGGCCGAAATCTGGATGAATAGCTTCACTTGCGACAATGTCACACTGATCGTGTTTGGCAAACCCGACATCGACCCACCTCCGTTCTGGTGGCCCGATCGGCCGCTGGAAAAGCTCGAGCCCACGCGTGGCCGGCCGATCGACCATCTGGCGTTTTCCTATCGCGAAATCGCGCCGGTTCTGGCGCGAATGCAAGCGGCCGGGGCCGAGATCGTAGAACCGATCGCCGTGCGCGAACCGTTCGGATTTCGCAGCTTTATGGCCCAAGCACCCAATGGCGTGCTCGTGGAAATCGTGGAGGAGAAGCCACTGCCCGAGGGAATTTGGGAATAGTCGCTGTGCAACAAGCCTATCCGGAGGTCGCGGCGGCCGCGGGGGTGCCGCGCGCCGGCAAACACCACTCGCTGGCCGCTTGACAAACGCATGCACAAACAGCGGACCGAAGCCTGTTACGGCCCGTCGAAGAATTCGACGGCCTGCTAGCATATTCTGCGCCGCGTCACTCCGTCAGGCCGGCGATGTGACCGGCAACCACCGAGGATGGTCCACTCCGGCATCGCCACGACCTCGGGTTAGCTCGCGGGCACCGGTGCCGTCGGCACGCATGACCCACAGCGCCGGTTGTTCGCCCGTGGCCGCGCGGCAAAATGCCACCCACATTCCGTCATCGGAAACCGTGGCGCGAAAATCCCACACCCCTTCGCGGGCGGGAGTCAATTCGCGAACCGTTCCGGTACTGGTGTCGATGGCGCCAATGTAACAGCCGCCGCGGGCCGCGTCGGGGCGAAACTCGCGGTTGAAGTGGTCGAGGTCGGGCTGACCCACGCGATAGGGCCAGGCCGTCTGAGAGCCCGGCAGCCGGCAGGCCGCCAGCACCTGATCGGCCGACAGGAACACGGGTACGTTGGAACCGCCTCCATGCCGCGTGGCATGTCCATAGGTCGCCGCAAACCACAGCCGTTGGCCTTGGGTCAACTGCCGAACTTCTGAACCTTCGGGCCGGGCCAGACAGGCGTCCGACCAGTCGTGCCCCGGGTCGGTTTGATACAGGCAATCTTGAAACACCAACCAATCGCCAGCAGGCGACCACAGCGGCGCGAAATACAAGTGTGCAGGGTCGCCAACCACGAGCTTCCGATCGCCACCGTCGACATTGCTGGTCCACACACGATAGCCGTGGGGCGCCGGCCCCGCTGTGTGGAAAGCCACGCGCTGGCCGTCGGGGCTCAGCGACAAGCCATAGGGGAAGCCCTCGTCGGCACGAGTGAATTCGCGCGCATCGCTGCCATCGAGCCGGGTGTTGAAAATCTGGCCGACGCGCTGGCGCACCACCTGGACCAACAAGCGGTTGTCGCCAAGCAGCAGGGCCGGCGTATAGAACGGCGCCATTCGATCGCGCGTGCAAAGCTCTTCTAGCGTGCCGCGCTCGAAATCGTAGGCCCAAATGTGCGTAGGAGTCTGGGTATAGAATTCGTCAAAGGGTTTGCCTGGCCCATCGCGGCGAGGCTCCATGCTCAGCAAAATGAGCCGGTGGCCATCGGGAAACAACGGGCCAGGTTGCCAGGTGGCCTGGTTGGGCACGTCAAACTCTAGATACTTGGCCACAGCCCCTTCGGTCGCGCTTCCTGCCTGGCTGTTCTGCTCTGCATTGCTCTGACCGGCGCTG
>CAYSXM010000396.1:0-5004 GCA_964434905.1 uncultured Pirellulales bacterium
CGAGTTCGACACCGAACTGGTCGAGGTGTTTTGGCAGGCCGTGGCGGCCAATGCACTGGCCAACCTGCACATCCTGGTGCACCACGGCCGTAACAGTCATCATCTGGCCGAAGGCATTTTCAAAGCCACAGCCCGCGCACTGCGCATGGCGGTTGAGGCCGACCAGCGGCTGTTCGGAGTGCCCAGCACCAAGGGCACGCTCTAGATGCAGCGTCCGTCGTCCTTTGACGAATCCGAGGCAACTCCCGCTGCACTGGAAGTTGTTTGCCCCAAACCCCTGAGGGGTCGGGGCCGTTCCGCGTTACCCAGCAAAGCGGGGTTGACGCTTCTTTAGCCGCCAGACGAAGCATGCGACGCCACGGCGCCACGCCGCACGGAATTCAGGTTCCGATTCCGCCCCTCTGCTTTGCGCCCGTGCGCCGTTGCGTTGACTTCCGTAGCGTTGACCTCGTTTGTGTTGACCAGATCCGACCAAATGTAGTGAAGATTTGCGCCCAAACGGCGCACCGAAGTCCTGACGCCATGGTCCAGGTAGCGTCACTTGGGCTAGCGGCGATGCGAAGCGGCCTGCCCTCGCCGTCGCGCGCCGCATGGTACCCGCACTGGCACGGGTATTGTCACCCTGTAGAGACCAGGCGCGGCCGGGCTCGCACAACGAGGCACCCCAATTCTTGGCCGTGACAACAAACCTGCCGGGCCAGATCAGACTTCGACCGGAGGGTCGTAGTCATAGATTCGGTACGTCTTGTAGATCTTGGCACCCCCTTTTTCCAGTCCTTTGCGGGCTAGCATGTTGTCTTCCAGAATCCAGGAAAACTCCGCTTCGCGCACGCCAAATTCCAAGGCCTTGGGTACCAGCGCTCGCATCAACAACAAACCCACGCCCCAACGCTGGTAGTCGGGTACCACGTTGATGCTGAGCACGCGCATCTTCGTCAGCCCCTTGGGGCTTCGCAACAACTTCAAAAACCCAAACGGGAACAGACGACCGTTGATCGCCTTGATCCGCGGGTTGAAGTCCATCAGACCCAGAATGGCCCCCACCGGTTTTCCGTCGACCTCGGCAATCAGGGTCATTTCGGGCACGATAAAGTGCTTGAGGTCGTTCGCCATGGTCTGCATTTCAGCCTGCGAGTAAGGCACGAAACTCCAGGTCTGCATCATGGCCAGGTTGTATTGTTCGAGAAACACGGCGACGTCTTCCTTGAACCGCGCCGGGTTCATCGGCCGCACGATGGCACGCGTGTGCTCGGCCACCTGGTCCGCAATCGGACCCAGCCGCGCCTCGATCTCGGGCAGTTGGTCGATGTAGCCAATATAGGCATACAGGTTGCGCCCCGTGCGGAAACCACAGTTCTCGATCAACCGCGCGTAGTACGGCGGGTTGTACGTCATCATGAATGTCGGAGGGCTGTCGAACCCGTCGACCAAGAGACCGCACTCATAGTTCAGGCTGGGGTTGGCTGGTCCACGCAGGGCCTTCACATCCCGTGCGGCAAACCACTGCTTCACGGCATCGAACAGCGCCGTCGCCACCGGCTGGTCATCGATCGACTCGAAGAAGCCGAAGAATCCGCGCCGTTCGTTGTATTGCTTGAGATACGGCGTATACAGAATCGCCGCCACGCGGCCGACGACCTGGCCGTCGCGGAAGGCCAGGAAGGTTTGCGTTTCGGACACTTCCTGGAACGGATGCCGACTGTAGCCTAGCATCTGCTTGATGTTCATCCGCAATGGCGGCACCCAATGCGGATCATGGCGGTACAGCGACCATGCCAGGTTAACGAACCGCCGACGATCGAGCCAAGATCGAACCGGTCTAACGATCACCTCGCTCATCGATGTTTCTCTCGCACTGCCGGCCCCCAAACCTTCGGAGCCCAGCCCGGCCTGGGCCCTCGCAACGCCTCGCGCTTTGAACGGGGCCCGCACAAGGAAGACTAGTATTCGGTGATTTTCTCGCAGCTTATACTAGGGGCCATCGTTCCGGGCGGTCAACCCCGTCCCCGCCAGCGAAGATCGAGGATGCATGCCGCGAGCCCTAGTTACCGGCGCCACCGGTTTCATCGGACCCCATTTGGTGCGGCATCTGCTCGCGGCGAACTGCCAGGTTCGCTGCCTCGTGCGGCGCCCCGCGCGCGCCGCTCTCTTACAATCTCTAGAGGTCGAATTGGCAATCGGCGATGTCAGTGCGCCCGACTCGCTCGCGGCCGCACTCCACGGCGTCGACCTGGTGTTCCACCTGGCAGGGGTCACCAAAACGTTGCAGTCCGGAGAAATGACCGCCGTCAACGAAGTCGGCGCGCGCCATCTGGCAGAAGCCTGCGCGCGACGCACTTCACCACCGGTGCTGGTGCTGGTTTCTTCGCTGGCGGCCGCGGGTCCGGCGCCTCCGGGGCGCCTGCGCAGCGAGAACGACGCGCCCTGCCCCGTCTCGCATTATGGTCGCTCGAAACGTGCCGGCGAACTGGCCGCCATGCGCTGGGCCAGCCAAATACCCTTGACCATCGTTCGCCCGCCCATTGTGTTTGGACCCGGCGACCAGGATTTCTATCGCATGTTTCTCCCCATCGCAAAGTGGGGCATCCACCCCGTGCCCACGCGCCGGCACTACCGCTATTCGCTGATTCACGCCGCCGACCTGAGCGCGCTACTGTGGCAAGCTGCACAGCGCGGCGAACGCGTGCCCACCGAACCCAGCCAGCCAGACGAAGCGCAGGGAGTCTACTTCGCCGCCCATCAAGAATCACCCAGCTATGCCGAGCTGGGGCACCGGTTGGCCGCGTCGATGGGAAAGCCCGCTCCCAGCGTGTGGCGCGCCCCCGAGTTCATGATGTGGGTCACCGGCCTGTTGGGCGAGGTGGTCGGCCAACTGCGCCGGCAACCGCTGATTGTCAACCTCGACAAGGCACGCGAGTCAACCGCCGGTGATTGGACCTGCGACCCCGCACGGGCTCGCCAAGAACTCGGCTTTGCGCCCGCGCCGCTCGACGACCGCCTACGCGAAACCGCAGACTGGTATCGGGCCGAGGGCTGGCTATAGCAGGCCGTGAAAGAAATCGGTTGCGCTGGTCCCTGTGCGGCGCGGGAGATGGAGCCTTCGATCGCCGCGGCCAGACGGCAAACAGCCGGTTGAATAATCCGACGGGCTGCTAGAATACGGCGACCACGCCGTGTGCCAGGCGATTCGCCAGGAAGCCAAACTCGGGCCGAACACCGGCAGCGCCTGTCGCACGCTGGCGGCGCGCTAGCGGTCCCACCGCAACCCAACTGGCGATTTCCTACTATTGGACCTGATGATTCATGAACTTCGGCGCGAGCAGTCGAAAGAGTTGCGGCTGCAAGGAATACCGCGATTGGGTGCACATGGCTTTGTCAGTGCTTCGGAGCGTATTGGTGAATACGTGAGCCAGGTGCAATTGCGGCTAGACCCAGCAGACGCGACTCGTTCGATTCCGCAGCAGAAGGTTCGTGAATAATTCGGGCTTAGACCCCCCTGGTGATTTTCGATGACCCATGCTCCCTCAGCCGCGCCTCCTGCCAACAATGAAGTGACCCGACAACTGTTCGAGGGTTGGCATTGTTTACATGCCTACTATCGCTTCGATCGCGGGGTGCTGGCCCGCCTCGAACCCAGCGCATTGGCCGCGGGACGCGAGGCGCTGCTCGCTGCACTCGACCCCTCGGCGCCGGGTGCACCCGCCCGGCTGCAATCGTCCATCGTGAGCGGACTCAAGGCCGACTTCGGCCTGATGTTGCTCGACGCCGATCCCCTGGTGCTCGATGCCGTGACCCAACGCTTGGCAGCCAGCGCTCTGGGGCCTGCACTGATACCGGTCTATTCCTTCATTTCGCTCACCGAAGTCTCGGAATATGTTCCCACCGTCGAGCAGTACGGACAGCGACTCGTGGAAGAGGGCGAGGCCTTGGGCAGCCCGGCCTATCTAGCCAAGCTGAAAGCCTACGAATCGCGCGAGGCCATGATGCGCCAGCAGCGGCTGACGCCCGATTTCCCCTCTTGGCCTAGCACCTGCTTCTATCCCATGAATAAGAAGCGAAAGGTCGGCGAAAATTGGTTCTTGTTGCCCGCCCCCGAACGCCATCGGCTGATGGCCGAGCATGGCCGTAGCGGCATGAAGTTTGGCGGCAAGGTTACCCAGTTAATTACCGTTTCCGTAGGACTCGACGACTGGGAATGGGGTGTGACGCTGTGGGCTCGGTCGCCACAGTTTTTGAAGGAAATTGTCTACACCATGCGCTTCGACGAAGCCAGCGCCCGATATGCCGAGTTCGGGCCGTTCTACACGAGCTATGTCTGCCCGCCCAGCCAAATCCTGGAACATTGCCAGGTGGGCCACGCCTAGTGCTACGTCACAGCTTCATCTAGGAATGGAGCGAATTCGCGGAGCTCGCTGTACCTTGTTTCGCCCCACCACTTGCGTGTTGGGCGGTCGCGCATTGTGGCCCCAAATTCTTGGTGTGACAACGTACTAGCACCGCTTACACTGGTGCGCGCCGAAAAAACGCCGCCAGCCTGTTTTCGCGCGCAGGTTCCAAGATCGTTTGCCCGTGCCCGGTCCTGCTCGCGCGCTTGCCCTACGGACGGTACTGCGATTTCAGTCGCCCCGACCTGACAATTGCCTGCCCGACCTCGCCCAAGCATACTTGCAGCCTTGCAATCCTCAGAATTTGCTCGCAGCCCAGCATGCACTCTCAGCACCACACCTCCTTGCCAACTGAACCCACCTCGGATGAGACGGCCGATCGCCGCGACGATGCCGAGCTACGCCAATTTGGCTACTTGCAGCAGTTGCGACGCACCATGGGAGGGTTTTCCAGCTTCGCCATCAGTTTTTCCCTGATCTCCATCTGCACCGGCATCTTCGCCAATTTCGGCCTCGGCTTGGCCCAGGTCGGGCCAGCCGTCGTTTGGTCCTGGGCCGTGGTGGTGCTCGGCGAGCTGCTCGTCGCGCTGGTCGTCGCCGAACTGGCGCTTCACATGCC
>CAYSXM010000397.1:0-4996 GCA_964434905.1 uncultured Pirellulales bacterium
CCAACATGCTTTCGCGCGCGTGCATCCAGTTCACGTTGCCGCGCAGCGTGTTGATCTCGCCATTGTGCGCCAGGAATCGAAAGGGGTGCGCCAGGTCCCAGGTGGGAAATGTGTTCGTGCTGTATCGCTGATGCACCAAGGCTAGCGCCGACGTAAATCGCGCATCACTCAGATCCGCGTAAAACCGCTCGACCTGGTACGCCAGCAATAGCCCTTTGTAGACCACCACCCGCGACGAAAACGAAGGGACGTAGAACTGCCGCTTCTGCGGCAAGTCGCCCTGTCGAATTTCGTTCGCCACCCGCTTGCGAATCACATACAACTTCCATTCAAACAGCTCGGGTGGCGTTTGCGCGCCGCGCGCCACGAAAACCTGACGAATCGACGGTTCGACCTCACGCGCGGTCCGCCCAATGTCGCTGTTGTCGACCGGTACATCGCGCCAGCCCAGTCGTAGCTGCCCCTCTTCGGCAATCACCGCGTCGATCCGCGCGCAACACTGCGCTCGCTGCTCGGGATCGGTCGGCAAGAAGACCATGCCCACGCCATAGTCGCCCGCCGCTGGCAGCGTCCACCCCAGTTCGCCCGCCACGCCCCGAAAGAAGGCGTCGGGCATTTGCACCAAAATGCCCGCCCCGTCGCCTGTCAGCGGATCGCAGCCACAGGCCCCGCGATGCGTCAGATTGACCAGAATCTCCAGACCCAATTCCACGATCCGGTGGCTTTTCTGACCGTGCATGTTCACTACAAAGCCGACACCGCAGGCGTCGTGCTCGTTTGCCGGGTCGTACAGACCTTGGCACTCGGGTAGACCCCCAACTCGTCTTGTGTCGTCGCGCATGTCCGTTACCTTATGTCCCTCGCCCGATTCCTCGCGCCCTTTCGCGGCGCTCTGCTACCGCGTGGCGGTCCAAGGACTCTGTCTAAAAACGGCGTCTAACCTGCTGCCTGACGCAGCGCCATGTCCGCGCCCCCCGCCAATCTCTCCGGCGAGTACGTCAGTTTCGTCCCGGGTACAGACGACAACGGCTGCTCGTCCGTGTCGGTGTGCAACAACATTTCCATGAACCGCTGGGCCGTGCTGCTCAAGGCGCGCCCTCGTCGATGGATAATTCCCAGCGGCCTTACCAGTTCGTCGGTGGCCAAGGCTACCGCCGCCAGGCTCCCCGCCGCCACCTCGCGCAGCACCGTTGGCTCGGGCAGCAGCCCTACACCCGCGTCGATTTCGATCGCGCGCTTGATGGTTTCGATATTATCGAACTCCATCGCCACCACCGCCTGCACCCGATGTTGATGCAAAATCCGGTCGATTTCTCGGCGAATGGTCAGATCGCGATCAAACTGCACCAGCCGCTCGCCTTCCAGACGCTCGAACGCCACCTGGCGTTCGCGGGCCAAAGCGTGCCCAGGCGAGCAGACCAGCACCATTTTCTCCGTCCGCCATGCGATCGCTTGAATCTTCCGCGACGCCTTCGGATAGCTCAGCAGCCCTAGTTCCGCCTTGTCGCTCTCGACGCTCTGGTACACCCGGTGCGGGTGCAAATACTCTAGCCGCACGTTGGCTCTGGGATACTTGCCCATGAATTCTTGGATCGATCGGCTCATGTGGTGCAAGCCCACCGAGTAGATCGACGCCACACGCACCCGGCCGGCCACTTCCGCATGCAGCGTGCGCACTTTGTCTTCCAACAACAAATATTCCTCGACCATCTGCCGGCTGCCGTCGTAGTACACCTCGCCCTCAGGCGTTAGGACGAACGGCCGTTTAGAGCGGTCAATCAGCTTCACTGCCAGCCGTTCTTCCAATTGCAAGATCAATTGGCTGGCGGCCGATTGCGACATGCCGTTCTCGCGCGCCGCACGCGAAAAACTTTGCTGCCGGACCACGTCGCAAAAAATCTTCAGTGTCTTAAAATGCATCTCCCCTCCCGACAGCCTGAAGGCCCAGCAGGTGCTCCCCATCGGAATTAGCGAGGGAAATATCTAATCGCCACAGAATCGAAAATCGAAATGCTAGCCTAGGCCCGCCAAATCCCCCTGTCAACTACTGGCGACGCCTCGGGGCCGACCGACGAAAACGCCGCGGGAAAACGGCCAAAAACGGGGCCCAATCGGGCCGGTTAGTCGTTCCTACGCGTCGTTTGCCTGCTGCCCGCATCGACCAGCGTGACCACCGCAAGCCTTGCCTCGATGGCCCTGCACCGAGCCTGGATAGTCACCATGGTTCGCAAACCGGACCATCCAGGAACGTAGTTGCCGACATCGTACGTCGGTCGCCAGATGCCTCTTCTCGCTGCGCCCCCGGCGGTTGCCAGCGTCTCGCTCTTTGCACTGAAATGCTGCTGAGTTTTGTAGGTCAGTACTTGGCCTGAAGAGACCTGCATTTTTTTCGATCGCCACCACCTTGTGCCATCGAATCCACCCGTCGGGTGCTACTGACTGTGCCCGTACTCAGGGGCGTATTGGTGAATACGCGAGTCCGGGGCGATTGCGGTTTGACGGAAGAGACGCGTCACGTTCGGTACCGCAGCAGAACGCTCATGAATCAGTTCGGGCTAAGCCGTTATCTTGCGAGCCGCGCGGAGCGGTACTCCGCACTTGGAGAGGTTGCAAAATGCCACGAAGGCATTTCTCAACGGACTGCTCGTCAGCAGTTTCTCGCAAATTGGAGGGGCGAATCGCACATTTCCAGCGCGTTTTACAGGTTTTCGCATGTCGCGGGATCCTCCCAAGTCATGCGACCATTTCGCGGCGATCGCAGAACGCTCGGATTTCAGCGATTTCGTCGGCCTCGGAGTCTTAGAGATTACTGGTTAGGCCTGTGAGCTTGGCACGCGGGCTGCAAACCTGGCGCGATTGAAAAGTACGCACGGCTCGGAGCGCGAGGCTCGGAGCATCGCGGCGGCGGCCCGATCAGATGCCGTTGAGCAGCCGAGCCGGCAAGGTCAACACGGCGTGCAACGAGTCGAACACCGCGTCGACCGCCATCCCTACCAATCGGAACGGGAGCAGGCACAGCCACACCAAGGGGTACACAATCAGCACGCCCAGCGCCAGCGGCCAGCAAACCACGAACAACAGGCACCACAGCAACAGCTTCGTCATGGCAACCACCTCCCAGGGCAAGCGCCGAAATGGCCTGCTAATGAGAGATTCGCCGAACGCGGCCCGTCCTTGGATCAGCGACAGAAATTCCGGGGGGCAGCGCCAGCCCATGGCGGCGCCTGCGGCAGCCACGCTGAGGCCTAAGAGCTACAGCACGTACCGTATGCCACCCTGGGCCACAGAATCGCGCCAGCTAGCTTAGCCCAGCCTATTCATGAACATCGTCGCAAGGAGTCGAACGTGTTGTGTCTGCCACGAAAACTGTGATCGCGTGCCACGGGGCTTTGCCAGTGTTCTGGGGCGTATTGGTGAATACGTGAGCCGGGGATGATTGCGGTTTGACAACGCCGACGCCACACCGTCGGTTCCGCAACAGAAGGCTCATGAATCACTCGGGCTTACGTGAACTTGACTTGGGGTGCTTGGCGCTCGGCTGCGTTCTCAATCTCGAACATTTGTGCGGTCTTGAACCCGGCGAGACCCGCCACGATTAGATCGGGGAAAGATTCGACACGCGTGTTGTAGTCGGTCACGGCATTATTAAACACCTGGCGCGCTTGGGCCACCTGGTTTTCAGTCGAAGTCAACTCGGCTTGCAGAGCCAGCATGGTCTGGTTGGCCTTCAGATCGGGGTAGGCTTCGGCCACGGCGAACAACCGGCCCATGGCGCCAGTCAGCGCCGACTCGGCACCCGACAGCTTCTGCATCGCGGCGGGATCGCCCGGGCTAGCTGCCGCGGTGCGAGCAGCGCCGACAGCCTGATTGCGCGCGGCGATAACCGCCTCCAGCGTTTCGCGTTCGTGCTTGAGATAGCCCTTGGCCGTTTCGACCAGATTGGGAATCAGGTCGTAGCGACGTTTGAGCTGAACTTCGACCTGGGCAAAGGCGTTCTTGAACAGGTTGCGAAGCGCAACCAGCTTGTTATAGATGCCCATCGAAAGCAGCAACATCACCACGATCGCTCCGCCCACCGCCAGGAGTACGATCATCGTGCTCGACAGCCCACCAGTTGACATGACGGGTTTGACTCCCAGAAGTTGATAGGTGATTTTTCAGGGGGGCGAGGCGTGTACCGCCTTGTCCCCAGAGCCGCAGCGGGCGCGCCGTGCGACCGAAGGACGACCAGCAGCGCGACCCATGGCAGTAACCGGCAAAACGCGCCATCGACGCCTGAAAGTAGCACGACCAGCAGGGCGCGACAAGCAAGCTGGACTTCCCAGCAGGAGAACACTAACGTCGGAGACTGGAACCTCTTGCGGTCAACACGCAACGCATTCAACCAAACTCCGCGGGCCGAGAACTGGCTCCCGACCCCTGGCAATTGACGTTGCGGTTCCCCAGAACTTCCCAGAACACGACCACGCCATCGAACAGCCACTGGTAACCCCAGGCTCAGGCTCGCCAAGACCACGATCGACCCAGGCCCGGAACTACCCCCGGACTGGGCGCGACCACGAAAGCGATGTTTGCTCGCAGTTGCGCCGCCGGTGAAAATGAGCAGCCGCGAGGCGGACCCGTCGGTCCACCTGTTTAGGGCCGATCCCGGTATCGAGCGAGGATGGGTCGTTATGTCTGGCATTGGATTCGCGCTCGGCAGCAGAGGCCGTCGACGCTGGGTGGCATGCTGCTGGGCAACCCTCGCACAGGCACGTGCACGGTGTCGGCCTGGCAGCCCGTTGACAAATGCCATCGTGGCAATTGTCAACCTCGCCAAGCGCGGAGCACAGTTCCACGTGGCGCGCAAAAAAACGACTTGCGTCGCTATTTTGCCATTGCATCCAGGCGATGACGCGGCACGCCGAGAACCGTGGGTCGACGTGTGGATCCTGGCAGTCGTCGTAGCATTGGGCGCCAATCAATGTGCCGGCCTGGAACCTGCGAGGCGCGTGCT
>CAYSXM010000398.1:0-4985 GCA_964434905.1 uncultured Pirellulales bacterium
GTGTGGCGTTATCGTCCGAACCTGCCTCTGCTTCAGAACCCGCCTGAGGAGGCCGCTGAGCATCTGGCCGCGGCTCGCCCTTGGTACCCTCTGTACCATCCCCTGAAGATGGTTCCCCTGTTGCCGGTTCGTCGGCCGCTGGTTCCTCGGCAGAACTGGCATTCTCTCCGGCCGTATCCGGAGGATCGCGATCATCAGTGTGACGCGCGCCGTTGCCGTCTCTAGTTTCATCCGTGCCAGGGTTTGCCACGCCTGGGTCTGCCGGGTCGAGTTTTTTCGGGTCGTCACTCGGGTTGCCTTGTGCGGCGAATTCGTGCTCGCCCGGCTCGGGGTCCTCCGGCAGATCGTCGGCTCCTTGCTGCCGCCGCTGTTCCATGATCCTGGCAAAGGCATCGCCAGGTTGCGACTCGGGGTCGATCCGTTCGGCAGCCGCGCCGGCGCCCGCGTCGGAAGCGTTCGCGGCGGC
The DNA here is from genome assembly GCA_964434905.1 of uncultured Pirellulales bacterium. Taxonomy (GTDB): domain Bacteria; phylum Planctomycetota; class Planctomycetia; order Pirellulales; family CAYNRE01; genus CAYSXM01. The sequence continues at coordinate 467 of CAYSXM010000398.1, forward strand.
GCCGGCAGAAGCCGTGGCGCTCGCATCGGCTGGCAAATTGTCCGTCGGCTGGGGTCCCGCGGCGCGCTGCGCGTCGGAAGTGCTTGCACCGGCCTGTGGCTCTCCGCCATCCAAATCGCCAGGCTGTGTGGGGGCGCCAGTTGGCTGGCCCCCAGGTGCGGCACGCGGGCCGTTTTGCGCGAGATCGTTACCCGTGGGAACCGCCGGGGGCGGCCCCGCGGGCCGGGCCAACGCTTGCCGTTGGCGTTCCGCCTCGGCCAGTTGTTCTTGTCGCTGCAGATCGCTTAGTTGGGCCACGATCCGCAGACGGCGTTTGATGGTGGTCGATACGTTGGGCTTGCCATCGCGGGCTTCGGCCCACACTTCCACCCGGTCGCCTACGGCCAGGCGCTCAGCCCGAGCGTCGAGCGTCCAAGCTCCGCGGAACTCGCCGACCACCGGTTGGGCGCTGGGCAACAGCGGCACTGCCCGTTCGGGCGCATCGCCAAGCTGGAATTTGATCGCCACGTCGGCCAGCGCAAAGTCGGGGTCCATGGCGCGCACGCCCAGGGCCAGGGCACCATTGGCAGCGAGTTCTACGTCATCGGTCGCGGGTGCCAGCAGTTCGACCTCTGGGGGGCGGTCCCTTACCACTTCGAGTCGATGGCGAATAGGAGCAGGATTCAAGTTGCGCTGGCTGTCTAGAAAACGAACCTGGTAGCTCGTGGCCACTGGTTCTCCCGCGTCGTTGAATCGCAAGACCCACTTCCCCTCGGCCTCGCGTGGCCCCGTTACGCGAAGCGGCACATCGGAATCGCCATTCGCGCCCCAATCGACGTAGGCTTGGCGAACATCGCAGTTGGCCCGCGCGCGCAGCCAAATCTCGGTCCCCTCAATGGCCACCAGGTCGCCTTGCCGCTCGACCGTGTGAGCCTTCAACCCGGTATAGGCGGGGTACCGATACTCGACCCTGTCAACCAGCATGGCCGGTGCCGAAACCACATCGAGCTGAAAATCCGCGGTGCGCGCGTCGCCAGCGCGCACATAATAGCGCAACCCTTGCTGCAAACCGGCCGTGCCTGGGGGAATCTCCGCGCGGTGGCGATAGCTGTCCGCGGGGCGCTCGAGGCTGACCGCTCGCTCCAGCACCTGGCCGTCGTGGGTGCTATAGCACACCTCGACTGCCTCACCACGTCGCAGGCCCCGAACCACCGCGGTAATGGGCACCGTCTCGCCGAAAAAAGCGCGGGTTGTGCCTGGCTGCACCTCGAGTATCAGCACCCGCGTCGGAGGCGCCACGCGCGCCCACGGCGCCAAGACGCGCGCCAACGATTGCAAAGGATCCTTGGGCGACAAGAGTTTATACGCGCAACCCAACGCCACGGCGGCCAGCAGTGCATATCCCACGCGCACCAAGGGCCCCCGATCGATGGCACCTTCATTCGGCACCTGGGCCAGATCGTCGGCCGCACGCGCTCCAATCGCTTGGTACACCGCCGGCGCAAGTTCCTGGGGCCGGCCACGCAACAGGGCGAAGTTGACCAGGCTATTCTTCAGCGCCGGCTGGGTTTGTTCGATCGCCGCCGCGGCGTACTGGGAAATAATCCGACCGAACAACAACGGCCAGACTTTCCAGGCGACAAACACAATCGACCCGGCCACCCATCCGGAAAAGGCCACGAACCGGCCCCACCAACCCAAACCACCGGCCACCACCCACTGATCGATGACCGCCGCCAATAAAAAATACACCAACAGCGCTGCCAGCCAGGCTGCCAGCACCGTGGCCAACTCCACCGTTTTCACCTGCGTTCGCGTGCGCCGTATCTGCTGTTCGAAATAGCTATCGGAGGTGCCCCCGGACCCCGAACCAGCTACCCCAGAGAGCGTCCCCGCAGGGCCACCGCCAGCGGAACTGACAAGGTCAGCCCTTGATCGCTGGGGCCCACTGGAGGCTGGGGGAGGCGTTTCGGCGGCCATACGCTCTTTGTTTCGATTGCAAGTTCGGCGGCGGAAGCCTGGCGAAAGTAGAGCCGACTGGCCCTGTCTCAGTATAGACGATGGATCTGACCGCTTGGTTCCCCCCTGCGGCTAGGCCAACTATGCCCCCTGTGGGCCTATTTGAAACCGCACGGGCGCTTGGGCCGGCTTGACACCGGCGAGCCCGGGCCGAACGATGCTCGCAGCCCGCTGACGAGGCACCCCACCCCTTTCGCACAAGGCCAGACCCCATGGGAACGCCGGTCGACGCAGTTAGTTTGCACCCCGAAGACAATGTCTGGGTGGCCGCGCGCAACCTGCCGTCGGGCGCGCGAGTCGCCTGCGGCGCGTCTCAAGTGGAACTTCCGGCTGCGGTGGGGATGGGGCACAAACTGGCAACACGACGAATTGCCGTGGGCGATCCGGTCACGAAGTATGGCCAGGTGATCGGGTTCGCCACCCAAGCTATTGGCCCGGGCGACTGGGTGCACGTCCACAACCTGACCGCGGGACAATTCACTCGCGACTATGCTTTTGCCAGTGCCGTTCCGGCCCCTCCGACACCACTGTCGGCACCCACCTTCCAGGGCTATCGCCGCGCCGATGGCCGCGCCGGCACGCGCAACTATGTGGCGGTCATCTCGTCGGTGAACTGTTCGGCTTCGGTCTCGAAGTACATCGCACAAAAATTCGATCGGCAGGCGCTAAAAGACTTTCCCAACATCGACGGCGTGCTCCCCATTACCCACAAAAGCGGTTGCGGCATGCAGTACCGTGGCGACGACCACGCACAACTGAATCGGGTGTTGTCAGGGTTTGCCAAGCACCCCAACGTAGGCGCCTACCTGCTAGTGGGACTGGGCTGCGAAACGGGGCAAATCGCCGACCTGTTGGATCAAGGGGGGTTGGTGCAAATCGGCGCCTCCGACGGCACTCGCCCGCCGGTGCTAGTGCTACAAGACCTGGGTGGCACGCAGCGCACTCTCGAAGAAGGCATCCGCCGCGTGGCCCAGCTTTTGCCGGTGGCGAACGATCTTCGGCGCCAGCCCATCCCGGCCAGTGAATTGGTGTTGGGGCTAAACTGCGGTGGCTCCGACGGCAACTCCGGCGTCACCGCCAACCCCGCGTTGGGCGTGGCCAGCGACCTGCTCATCGCCGCCGGAGGCACCGCCGTACTGACCGAGACACCCGAAATCTACGGTGCCGAACACCTGCTCACGCGGCGGGCGCGCACACGCGAAGTCGGCGAGAAACTGATCGAGCGCATTCGCTGGTGGGAACGCTACACGGGTGCGTTTGGCGTGGAAATCGACAACAACCCCTCGCCCGGGAACAAGGCTGGCGGTCTGACCACGATCTATGAGAAATCGCTTGGCGCCGTCGCCAAGGGTGGCAGCACCGCGCTGGAAGAAGTCTATCTGTACGGCGCGCCAATCCGGACCAAAGGGCTGGTCTTCATGGATAGCCCCGGCTTCGATCCCGCCAGCGTGACCGGGCTAGTGGACAGCGGCTGCAATCTGGTGGCCTTTACCACCGGTCGTGGCAGTTGCTACGGCTGTAAACCGACCCCTTCGCTGAAGATCGCCACCAACACGCCAATGTTCGAGCGTATGATCGACGACATGGATCTGAACGCGGGGGGCATTTTGACAGGCGCCTCAGTGGCCGAAGTGGGGCAACAGATCTTCGAGTTGTTGCTGGAAACCGCTAGCGGCCGCCAGTCCAAGAGCGAGCAGCACGGCATCGGCGAAGAGGAATTCGCCCCCTGGAGCATTGGCCCCACGCTGTAGCCGCAAGCTGTAGCCTTATCCCCGCGCGTCTCGAGTCGCTCACCCCGTGCAGCGTGCCAGGCGGCGCCGAAAGCGACAGGCTTCCGGCGGCCGCCCTGAGTTAGCACGGTGTGGCGCAGTCAATCGGCCGATCGAGTACTTCCGCAAGCCGTTATGCGGCGCGACCGAGCGCCACCGGGTTGACAACTTGCGGCCGGGCCTGCGGCGCCACTTGGCGATGCCGCAGCCGCAGGCACCCGGCCACACCCACCAACAGCGGCAATAGCAGTTGCCACGTCTGCTGCCCCATCGTCGCTGGCGACATGCCCAAGCCCAACATCAGCCGGCCCTGCTTGCCAACCGCGCCCGGCAATTCGAGCCGTGCCTGAAACAGTGCAGCCAACAGCGACACCAGCACGCAAGCGGCTAGAGCCCAGCGCCACGACACACCGCCGCGTGACGCAACCGAACAAAACGCCCACACGCAAGCCACGGGCGGCGCCAGCGCCCCAAACAACAACAGCCCATAGGCTCCCCACACGGCACTGGCCGGCCACTCGGTAAAGGGACGCCCATCGACATGAAACCGCGACCCCAAGACATAGGGTGCGGCGGCGACCACTGCCCACAAAGTCAGCGCCATCGCGGCCCAACTCAACACGACCATGGGGATGGGCGCCACGACAAACGTCCACCAGGGATGCCGCCCTGCCACGCTCGTGGCCCGATAGTTTTCCACGGCCGCCAGCGCCAGTTGGCGCTGCGCCGGGCGGAACGGGCGCTGGCAGCCC
>CAYSXM010000399.1:0-4977 GCA_964434905.1 uncultured Pirellulales bacterium
CGTGCGGCCAGCGCGTGCCGCGATGTTCAACAACGACAGATCGACATGCGAGTTGACTCCCGCAATTGCCAGATGATAGACCTGGCCGGCCACCACATTGGCATCGAGTCGACGACCGGCGACACTGGACGAGCCGCGTGCCAATTCGTTGCCTTGCTGATCGTACAGCGTCACCTCGGCAGGTCCCCATGGCGCGTCGAAACTGGCCAGCGCGGTGACCAGCCCCGTGCGCGAGGCTGTGAACCGGAACCAACGTTCGCCGGCGGCCAGATTCACACCGGGCAACATCTGCACGTTCAGGGTTCCCAGATCGTTGATCGACGCCGCATCGGGCAACATGCCCACGCTGACCGCGGTGATCGCCGTGGACCCGGTGGCGCCGTCTTTATCGGTGGCTCGTACCGCCACTTGGAAATCGCCCGCTTGCGAGAACACATGGCCCAGGCTGGCGCCGTTGGGCGCGGTGGTCGTCTGGTCGAAGACCCCGTCGCCGTTCCAATCGATCTCGAAGAGGAACTGTCCGCCGCGATCTGCCGCGGAGGGGTCGTCGGCGTGCAGTTCAAACAGCGAGGTGGTGCCTCGACGGACCGTGGCTGGGCCCGCCAAATCAGCGGTGGGCGCCACGCTGTCGACATGGACATTGACCGTGCGAAAGGTCGTTACTCCGGCTTGCGACGCCACGATGGTGACCCCCGTGGCGGGCGAGTTGTCGTCGGGGCTCCAGGAAAAAATGCCGGTTCGCGAATCGATGTGCGCGCCCGAGGGCGCGCCAGCCGCCAGCGCATATTGCACAGCCGACGTGGCCGACAGATTCGATGTTATCTGGAAGGCCACGGATTGGCCCTCGAGCACGCGCACGCTCTGTGGAGCGCTGAGCAGCAGGGTGCCGACCGCAGAAAAGTCGTATGCCAACCGCTGTCCGAAAACACCCTGGCCGTTGGCGTCGGCACCGGTCCAGGCAATCACCAGCTTGCCGTCGCCTGCTGGCGACAACGCCAGGGCCGGCTCGAACTGATCGCCCGCGGTGACCGAGTTGATCCGTAGGTCGTTGCCCGACACGACCATCGCCGTGCTGTCGTAGACCCGCGCGTAAACGCCCAGGCCGCTCGTGTCCTGTCCGGCGGAAGTCCAGGTGACGGCGAAATTGCCGCGTTGATCGATGGCCACGGCGGGGTCGCTCTGGGCGCCGGTGACAAACTGGTTGACCTGAAACACGCTGCCGACACCGCTGAAAAACTCGTACCGGCGCGCGAAGATTTCGCCTCCCCCCGCTGGCGCGCTGGCCCACACCACGACAAATTCGCCGAAGCCGCGCGCGGCGACATCGGGCGTGACCTGCGGATCGATTGCGGTCTGGTCGTTTACCAGGAAAGCCGAGCCGATGGTGGTGCCGTTGGCCAGGAAAGCCTGGCCATAGATTTGCTGTTTGTTGTTCTGCACACCGCCCCACACCACGACGAAGTTGCCCGCGGCGTCGGTAGCCACGCTGGGCGCGGGGTTGGCCTGCAATAAACCACTCGAAGCTTGCACCTTGGCACCCAGCGCCTGGCCGGCTGAACTGAACCGTTGCGCGAACACAAAACCTTGCGAAACGCTGTTCCAGGCCACGGTGAAGTTGCCCGAGGGATCGACTGTCACTGAGGGATTTGCCTGTCGTCCTGCCACGAAGTTGTTCACCAGAATCGGCGTCTCTTGCGGTACACCGGTGGCGGAAAACCGCTGTGCGAAGATGCCTTCGTCGTCGCCCGCGCCGCGGCCGGCCCACACCACCACAAAATTTCCGGCGGCATCGGCGGCCACGTCCGGCGTCTCTTGTACTCCGTCGAGGCTTCCGTTGACGCGGAACTGATTGCCCAGCTTGACCCCGGCCGCGGTATAGGCCTGACCAAAAATGTCGCCCTGGTTTCCCGAGAAATCGGTCCACACGACCACATAGGCCCCGGCCGCGTTGATGGCCACCGCGGGCTGTCGCTGGTCGCCATCGGTGGTGCTGTTCACAACAAAGTTCGAACCAACCGGTCCGCCCAGATTGTCTCGAGAGTCATCATTGCGAATTGTGCCCACCCCTTGCGACGTGGTCAGGACCGCGCCGATGGGTGCCGACAAGTTGACGAAGAACGTCTCGTCAGTCTCGAACACCTGATCGCCGGAGACCTCGACGACAATCGACTTCGAAAGGTCGCCCGGCGCGAAGATCAACTGCCCACTGCTGGACGTATAGTCGACGCCCGCCGTGGCGGTACCATTGCTCGTGGCATAGCTCACGCGAATTTCGTTGCTAGCGGGGACCAACAACGAGACGGTGAAGACGAATGACGTCGTGTCGGTGTTGCCCTCATCGAGGGTAACGGCGTTGATCGACAGTGCGGGCAGGATGGGATCGTCGTTGACAATCGTGGCCGTGGCCTGGTCGTTTGCTAAGGTGGCATTCAAAGGGGCCGAAAGCCGCAGGAACAGCGTCTCGTCGAGTTCGCCTAGCGTTTCGCCCAGCACCTGGACCGCGACCACCTGCGTGGTTTGGCCCGCGGCAAAGGTGGCCAGTCCGCTGGTGGGCAAATAGTCGATGCCGGCCAGCGCGGTGCCGTCGAAGGTGGCATAAGCCACCTGCACCACTTGGGTACTAGGGGCCGACAGAATGAGAGTGAATACTGCGTTCTTGGTGCCGGCATCTCCTTCAACCAACGACACGTTCTGCACGCTGATCGACGGCAAGCGAATCTGGCCCTGGCTTTCGATTGCTCCGCGATCCTTGAATACGTCGGAGCCCAATCCGGGGAAAGGAGCCACGTTGCGATCGTCAACTCGGCGCTGTCCAAACAAATCGCGGTCGGGCGCCAGGATGGGCGACTGAGGAATATTCAGCGGTGAGGTGACCGCGACGAGTTCCGGCCGGTCTTGCAGCGCGTTGATCGAGGCATCGATGGCCCGCGACCCCGGAGCCAAGGCAAAGTTACCGGCAGCCGGATTGACGAACAGCGGGTCGCTGGCGCCGAGTTCCAAGGCGAAATTCTCGGCCGCTACGCCCACGCGATAGGCATTGTTCAAGATGGATTGATAGGCATTGGCCGCCACCACGGTACGCGCCGACGATTGATCCCCGGCGGCCGACGACACGACAATGCCCCGGCTCAAGCCGGCCAGAATATTGTTCATGATCGTCGGGCCAGCGTTCTGGTCGACCGCAATGCCGACTCCGGAGCTGGTGCTCGACCCAAACAGCGTGTTGTTAACGATGCGGGCAAAGGGAATCGCGCCGGCCGGTTGACTGGCCAAGACCGCTTCGCCGCTCACGGAGATTCCCGTGGCTCCGAAACCGGTGACCAGGTTGTTCTTGATCGTCACGCCGGGCACCAGTCCGACTCCCTGCGTGAGCAGGTTGCGCGGCGCGCCGGGGTGCGGCAAGGCCTGGTTCACGGCACCCGTGGCGTCTGGAACGCCCCGCACCGCGGCGTCGACCACGATGCCGACGTTGCGGGCGTTGACCACGCGGTTGTTTTCCAAGACGATTTGACCTTGATCGCGGTACCGGTTCTGGTCGGCCGAGAACCCGTCGAACGAGATTTGGTTCGAATTGGTGTTGGCCGAGGCAAACACGATGGTGTCGGCCTTTATCAGTGCTGGGTCGACCAGTGTTCCCAGCGGCTGGCCGCTGCGAAGTTCCAATTGATAGGTTCCAGCCTGGATCACCCGTGCACGATCGGGTTCCAGGTTGCGTGGCGCGGCGGTGAAATTGCGCTGATCGCCGCCGACGTTGGAAAGCTGCGTGACCATTTCGCCGCGTTCGGCGAATCCGACGACGATGTCGTCAATGTAGAAGCCCTCGAACGTGTTGGCCAAACCACGCCCAGCAGCGTTGCCGAACCCGTCGCCAGGCAGCCCTGGTTCATCCATGGTGCCGGCGGTACTGAAATCGAATCGCAACTGCACGTTGGCCTGGCCGGCAAATGCTCCCAAGTCGATCCGCGCCTGGCGCCAGGTTCCGCTGTTCGAGGCATCGTCGAACAATTCTTGCACGATGAAGCGAGCGTCACGCGTGGCATTCGATCCGGCAAAATCGCCCGGCCGGCTCGACGAGCTCCAATAGGGCGGCAATTCCGACTCGCCCACATCCTTCTTGCGCAGGCTGTTGTTGGTGGCGATCATCTGCCAAGTTTGGCCGCCATCGATCGAGATGAAAGCCCGGGCACTGTCGAGCATGGAATCGGAATTGACATCTCCCACGGCGTTCTGGGTGTTCAGGTAATAGTCGAAGTACAAGGTCGGTTTGTCGTCATAGCTCGCGCCCTGTAAATTGAATGGCCGAGTGCGCAGCGACCCCCGCGCTCCGCCCGGAACGTTGTAGTTATTTCCAACCGTGGCGTCGGTCGTCAGCGCCTGGTGTGCGGCCATCGAGGCAAAGCCCGGCTGCACGCGCTGAGCGTCGTATGACAAATAGCCCTGCTCCTTCGGATTCGAGGCCTCCTCCAGTCCGAAGTAGAAACTGAGACCGCCGTTGCGGTCGCTGGTGTCGACCCGCGAGCCGTCGGGCAAGATATATTGCCGATCGAAGGCATCGGTCGTCTCGCGGCTCAGGTTGGGTGCATTGCCAATGCCGTGGCCCAAGTCGCTATTTCGACGAAATGTCGGGTGCCACAGATTGACGTCTGCCGGGCTGAACCCCAAGCCCGTCACGTTGTTCAGTCCGGTGGGCAGCAAGGTCTGGCCGTTGGGGAACACATCGGTTCGCAAGGCGAACCCGTTCTGGGTGTCGATTGCCACCAGGTTGCCGTCACTAGTAATGGCGAACAGCGTGGCAGCCAACGTGCCGCCGGCCATGTTGCGCGGTCCGAGCGTTAATCCCGCGAAACTCAATCCGGCGTACGATTGCAGCAGGTTCGCGGCACCGGTGGCGGGGTTGATGGTGAACAGTTGGCCCTGATCGCTCACGCCGAACAGCGTGAACCCGAAAAACACCATGCCGGTGGTCCGGCCCAAAAT
>CAYSXM010000400.1:0-4974 GCA_964434905.1 uncultured Pirellulales bacterium
GGCCAGCCGTAGCGCACGCCCGGCATTACCCCATACAGATTCTTCATTGCGGCTGTAAAGCCGATCCAATGGTGTGTCTTGAGTTTCGGCAAACTGACCACAAAGTCGGCTTCCAGCACCGCCTGGGGGAAAAATAACTCTGTAAGCTTGCTGGCGCGGCCCGCATTGGGCACGCGGCCAAATTCCTGATAATTCAGATCGGCAAAATCCAGCTTGGCCGTGGTCAGCGCTTCGTCCACGCCCGATTCGACCAGCGCCAATTCTGTGTCTCGAATGTGTCCGGGCCCTTCACCCACCGTTACCACCGCGCCCCAACCCCGAAACACCTCGGCCGCTGCCAGGATCATGATCGGGTGCGTGGTCATATGCGGCGCGCTGCGTGTGGGCTCGACAAGATTCGGCTTGAGCAGCACGCGCTTGCCACGAAACTGCGCGGCATCCAATCCACACGCCACGAGCCCATCGCGAACCAGACCGACCAAGCGGCCATCGTAGCGCTCGGCACGGCCGATAAACACGGCGGGGCGCTCCACGAAACGCCGCCGCATCCAAGGGTACATGGCCCCCAACGACAGTCCGGCCGCCGCGCCCCCCAACAGCAATTTGCGTCGCGAAAAATGGGCCCAGGCCCCTTGCGGAGTCAAGGGACGCAACGGTTGGTCGGTCACGGTTGCACTCCTGGGCGCGTGCGCCAGGCCAAGGTCGCTGCTTGCGGACCGGCCGCCGCAAGCGCCAACAGCGCCAGTTGCAACGGCGCGGCACCGCGCGCCACGGTGCGCGCGTGCGCCGCCTCGAGCCAAACGGCCGCGTCGGGCGGGAAAACACCTTGCGCCGCCAGGCCCAGTATCGAATAGCTCAGCGAGGCCGAGGGCGTGGTTGGCCCCAAATGTTCCAGCAAATATTCGCCCGAACGACGCACTTTCCCCGCGGAGTCGCTCTTTCCCGCAAGCGCCATCAAAACACAGCCCGTGGGGTGTAAATGGGGCCGAAGCGCTTGCCCCAGTACCACCGTGTTGCCATAGTTGCTGCCGCCACCAGGCAACAGTCGATCAATCAATAGCCGCACTCCTTCACGCGCGCGCTGGTCGTCGGCGCGGCCATTCGCCTCGAGCGCAAGCACCTGCCACGCGGTGGGTTCGCTCCACGAATGGGTTCCTTCCACCCAGGGCCAGCCCACCAACGACATGTTGTGGCCCATCTCCTCGGTCTGCTCCAAGGCCAGGCCCCGGATCGCCTGCATGCAATCGAGCGCCTTGCCAACTGCATCGGCATAGCGCTGCGGTTCGGCCGTGGCGGTCGTCCAGGCCACGATGGCTTGGCTGGTGGGCCAACGCGGAAAGGGCTCGCCAGGGCCCACTCCGAGCGAGCCGTCTGCCTGTTGCTGGGCCAGCAGCGTCGCCAACAGCGGCGCTGCGGCGTCGAAGCGTCCGTGCGAAGCCAACGCCATGGCGGCCAGCGCCGTCGGCTCCGTGCTTGCGCGGCGCGCACGCTGGTAACCCCATGCGGGTTGTGATCCAAGGTCGTCGAGCGTGTCGTCGAGCCAAGTCATGAATCGAGGCACCACCGGGGTTGCGGCCAACAAGCGGCCGCCTGGTGCGACATTCGCCGTGCCCCACCCGGTGCTCGAGCACAACCTGGTGCTCGAGTACTGCGGAGCCGTCAGACCGCCTACCCACAAGCATAGGACCCGCCACCAAAACCGAACAGCGGCCGTCCGGCCAGGGCAGCTTGCGCCGGTTGGTGCGCGCCGCCGGGGCCGAGGTACGGCACGAACCATCGGCCGGCCTTTGCTCGGGTGACCTAAACTCTGCACAGGGCCGACCTCCGGACCGCCGGACGGCTGTGCCCGTTTCCACCCCCTGGCGCGGCGCCTAGCATGTCGAATGACCGTCAACCAGTTGGACGATTCCGTTCCTTGGGTGCGTTATTGCCGTTGGTACTCGATCGAGGACCAGCAGCGATTCTCGCGGTCCTGCTGGTCGTAGCATGTTGGATGCGCGTGGTCGATCTAGATCACGTTCCCGGCATCAACGGCGACGAAGCCTGGTACGGCGTGCAACTCTTGCGCATTCAATCCGGAGAACCGTTCGCCTGGCGCACCCCAACAGGCAACCTGCTCAATCCGTTCTATTTCGGCCTGTTGGCTGCGGTCCACGCGATCTTGCCTCCGTCATTCTGGGCGCTGCGACTACCTGCCGCGATCAGCGGCCTGGCCACACTGGCTCTCAACTTCTCGTTGTGCCGCCGCGTGTTCGACCGACGCACCGCTGCCGTGACAACCCTGGGACTGGCCGTGTTGCCCATCAACCTGGCGTACAGCCGCTTTGGCTGGGACTCTTGCCAGTCGGTGGCGGCAGTTCTCGTGGCAACCTATAGCGCCCTGGCAGCCCTGCAGCGCCGACCTGGATACTTGCGTTGGCTGTCGGGAAGTCTGTTGGCAAGCCTGGCGGCCGTGTTGATTCACCCCACGAACGTCTTCGTCGTGCCGCTGGTGGTCACGCTGGCCTGTTGGCCTGTCCGGCGTTCACTCTTTGAACAGTTGGTGTGGCTGCTGTCGCGCCGATCTGGCGGGCTAGCTTGGGGCGCGCTCGGTGCGTTGGCTTGCCTTGGCGTCTGGGGCGCGCGGCCGTGGCTAGGGCTGGCCCTGCTGCGCGCGGGAACGCTGTGGCAATACCCTGCATTTGCTCAAGGTCTGTTGGGGCTATTATCGGGCACCAGCACTCTGGAATTCATTCCAGGCGTGCCCTCGCCAGACCTCCGTGGTGCGAGCGGTTGGTGGCCGACCGGCCTGGCCAATTCCATATTATCGGTGGTGGCTGCCGCGGCGATCGGCTGCGGCGTCTACGGATGGTATCGATCGTACCGGCACCAACCCCGCGACCAGCGCGACCTGCCGCTGACCCTCGGCGTGGGGGCCATGCTGGGTGCCTTTTTTCTGATCGCCGGCCCCGAGGCGCTGGCTCCACACTACGAACGCTATGGCCTGGTGCTCGTCGGGCCCTGCCTGCTGTGGCTGGCGCGCGGCTGGGTGGTGCTGGGTGCCGCCGAACCGGTCCCGGCCAACGAGCACGCTCGAGCCGTGGGACCCGCCAACCCTGGCAATCTGGCGTCGCATGCAACGCGGAGCGGAGCAGCAAAACGATCCCTGGTAAGTGTCCGTGAAAGGTCCCGAGCCTGGTGCTGGACGGGCCTGATCGCGGCGGCATTGTGTCTGGCCTGTTTCTGGCAGCAGTACTTCCAAGTGTTCTACATCTCGGGTGGAGAATCGCACCTGACCTTCCATACTGGCGCGCGCGAACCCAAGGCCGCCGCCTGGCAGCAATTGCTGCGGCAGGCACCGCGCCGCGCAGCACCCGCCTGCGTGTTGGCTCCCGAGTGGTGGAATTATTGGCCGCTGGCCTACCTGGCCTGGAGTCACCCCCACTGGCACGTGCTTCCAACCGCTGAGATTCCCCTGGGCTCGTCGGAAAGATACTCGGCCGTGTGGCGGTGCGTTTTCGCCGATGCCACCCAAGCACACCGAACGGAAACGGAATCTTCCAGCAACTTCGTGCGCGACGCTGCCGGGCGGCCCGTGTTGGTTATTACACCCGTGGCACACACGCAAGTGCGCTAGCAACTGGCGACAACGTTCAGAACCGTGCCCGAGCACTGGGTTTACGCCTCCTGGCCGCTACGACCCCACCTCGCACAAAAAAACTCAACTTCGCGATTTGACTGCGACTGGAATCGACCTAGGGTTTGTCAGAGGTGAACGACGCGGTGTAGACCGCCGTGCATCTCAGGAGCCGGTTCCGCGAGGAGCCGGTTCCGGCGAAGGCCGACTTCGCGTCAGGTACTACTCGTCTTGAGTCTTGTCACTGGTGCGTGGAAACGGCCCGAGTTCAGGCCTGCCGCCTCGCATCCTCGAAAAAGGCAAACCGGTCGCGAGGCCGGGGCGCAAAGCCCAGGGCTTGCCGAGTTCGCTCGGCAGGCAGCCAGGCTGCCGAATGGATGTTCGTAGCGCGCCATGCGACAGCATGGAGCAAACGAATCACCTTCCGACAGGTTCGGAAACGAATCGGGTCGGGACGCGGGTTGGTCCCCCTTGGGGGGCTGCTGCCCGCGACAGGCGAACTCCGAGGGTGAGGCGCAAGTTTTTACCCGGGTTTCAATGGAGACAACTGCAGGCCGCCGGCAATGCACTGGGTTGCCGTGCCTCCTTTGAGACCCCTTTAATTGCTACCTGGTTTCCCGAGCCGCCGGGTTCGGTAAACCGAATTGTCGGAGGACGTCATGAATTTGCTCGCGAAGAAGTTGCAACGGTTCCTGGTTTCGGAAGATGGTCCCACCGCGGTGGAATACGCCGTGATGCTGGCCCTGATCGTGATCGTGTGCTTGGCGGCTATCAGCTCGATTGGTACCAACGCCAACACCACGTTCACTCGAGTGGCCAACTCGATTGCCGGCGCTGGCGGTAGCTAGTCGTCGCGGAAAAACTCGGATGCCCGGCGGAGTATCGACTCCGCCGGGCATCGTTCTTGTCGCCCGGATGGTTACCGAATCGACACCAGCCGACACGCCAGGAACGCCTGGTTCTTCCTGCCATGCACTCCGTGGAGACCTCAACCATGTTGACTCGAATTGCCAATGCTTGTCGGAGGTTTTGTCAGTCGGAAGACGGCCCCACCGCGGTCGAATACGCCGTGATGCTGGCCCTGATTGTCATCGTCTGCTTGACTGCCATTAGTTCGATTGGCACCAACGCCAACACCACGTTCACCCGCGTCGCGAACTCGATCGCTGGTGCCGGCGGTAGCTAATCGACATGCCTGTGTTTCGCGCCCGGCGGGGAGGATCCCCCGCCCGGTTGCGCGGCCTGCATTTGTCTGTACGGCGGGCTCGACCCTCTAGCTGGCCTACACGAAATCGACCACGGTGAATTCCATTCCAGTGTCTTCGTGAAAGGGCCTGACCATGTTGCTGAGTATTGCC
>CAYSXM010000401.1:0-4964 GCA_964434905.1 uncultured Pirellulales bacterium
CCACCCCTCGGCCATGCCCAATAGCAGCGCCGCCTGCCGCTCGAACCCGAGCTTGGCCGCTAGCACGCGCGCCACAATGCTTGGGCGCTGGATGGCCGCCTGACTCGTTCCCAGCACACGCCCCGTCTCGCGATGCAAGAGCAGGCTTTCCTGTCTGTGGTCGCCCGTCAGATGCAGCAACGCCTCGAGCCAAGCCAGCTCTCGGCCAGCCACGCCCGAGAGCGCGGCGGCGCGCAACCAGCGATCGCCCGCATCGCGCGCGGCGACGGCCGCCACGCGATTCAAGTCGGCTAAGGGACCAAACGACAGTACCCACTGGAAGCGGACGCGCGCGTCGGCATCGTCGGCCCGTGCATCGATCGCCTGCTGCACGACGGCCGGCAGCGCGCCGCGCGATTCCGCCAGCACCAGCGCCTGTTCGCGCACCCCGGCCGCGGCGTCGTTCAGGCTGTTGAACAGCAGCCGATCGTCGAGTTGCCCTCGCGACTCTAACAGCCACAAGGCCTCGACATTTAGTTCCCACTCCGCGGCGGCGTCGGCCAGCAATTGCCGCGGTTGGTCGGGTTCGCGCCGCGGGTCTTCCCACAACCGGCGCGCGGCCAGTTGCCGGGTAAAACCCGCTGGCCCCAGCAGTCGCCGAGCGCAGGGGCAGGAATTTGGTTCCCCGTTCGCCCCGGGATCGGCATGGCCTTCCGGCCGTGCCGCGGCGCGGCGTGCGGCCAGTTCGGCGGGCGAGCGCCGTGCATCGACCACGCGCCAGATCCGCCCTAGCCCTGTGCCGGATTTGAAGTCGGTGCGTTTGCGGATCTCCTCGGGCAGATAGGCGGGGTGCTCGATTGTTTTTCGAACCATGTCGCACACATACAAGGCATCGTCGGGGCCGGTCGCCAGGAACACGGGCCGGCACCAGGTGTCTCGACTGGCCAGAAACTCGCGCCCTGGCGTGGCGGCCCGCGCCCCATAGGTCGCTCCGCGCGGCTCGAGCAAGTCGAAGTGCACCAGGTTCGCCGTCGGGTCGCAGGCGAACACGCCGCCACGATAGGTCTCGCCCAAACCGTCGCCGCGCCACACCAACACGCCACACGCCGCGGTGAACGTGCCGGCGTGCGAATCGGCGGTGGTCACATTCGCGCTCAATGGAAACAGCGCCGCGCTGCGACCGTGTCCGGCCAACGGCTCGGCCAGCAGATCGGTCGGACAATTCTCGATCGTTTCCGAGAACGCCAGGTGCGGGTTGCGCAGTAGATAACGCGAAGGCAACACCACGAGCTGCAAGTGTACGCGGTTGTAGCAGGTGAACCGGTGCCCTCGGTCGTCAAAGCACTGGCCGAATTGGCCGCCGCCATCGCAGGTTTCATATTCACTCAGGTCGGGCCGAAAGCGAAAGTCGCTGCGACCAAAGCGTATCGCCGGCCGCTCAGGATGCGCCGGACAGGTCACCTCGCCGCCGGTTAGGCCGCTCGTCACATAGATCCAACCGTCGGGCCCCAGCGTGGGATGGCTGACGCGCAGTTGCGTCGTGCCGGTCACTGAAAATCCAGTGAACCAGACCGTGCGACGATCGGCGAGGCCATCCTCGTCGGTATCTTCCAGGTACAGAATGTCGGGCGCACAGGTGACGATTGCCCCTTGGCCCCAGGGCAGAACCCCGTTGGGAAACGACAGCCCCGTGGCGAATTCATGGCGGCGGTCAAAGCGCCCGTCGCCATTGTCGTCTTCCAACAGCGCGATCCGCCCCACCGATGGTTCGCCGTCGCCAGGGCCGAGCGGGTAACCGCGGTTCTCGGCCACAAACAGCCGGCCGCGGTGGTCGAAACCGATCGCCACCGGGCTATCGACCAAGGGCTCGGCCGCCGCTAACTCTAACCGCAAGCCGGGTGCCAACTGAAATGCAGCCGCTGCTTGTTCGGGCGAGAGCGCGCGCTCGCCAATCGGCGCAGCGCCATCCGAAGCAGCGCCATCCGAAGCAGCGCTGACCGACGGCTCTGCAAACGCCAACTCGCCCGCCTCGAACATCGTGATCGCCGCAACGAGCAATGTAATCGCCGCGACAAGCAATGTGACCGCCGCTGACAGCGTTGCCTGTGCGGTCGCCATGCGGAGTTACTCCAGGTCCGTCGCGCCGGCAAACCGGGTTAGCATTTGCCGTTCGTACCAGCGGGGCGCCAGCCGGGACAACCAGTAGCTCAGTTTGCCCTGTGGTGACAGCACCAGCAAGCGCCGACGTGCCAAGGTGCCGGCGGCCAGCGCCTCGCCAATGGCCTGGGGCGCAAGCGGCGTGCCCGTCGTGGTGCGTGCGAACGCCAACGTGCTGCCATCGCCTGCCAGGCCTCGCGTGGCGAAATCGGTGGCGGCGAAGCTGGGGCAAACCATCGTCACCGAGACTCCCGCCGTCCGCAACTCACAGCGCAGCGTGTCGAACAGGCCGTGCAGCGCGTACTTGCTGGCGCAATATCCAGTGCGCCCCACCAGGGGCGCAAACCCGCACACGCTGCTGAGCACCGCGATCTGCCCCCGCCGCGCGATCAAGGCCGGTAGCGCCGCCCGCGTGATGCTAGCCACGGCGAAAAAATTGACCTCGAACACGCGCCGGATTACGTCGTGGTCGGTTTGCAGAAACGAGCTGACGTGTGTCAGACCCGCGGCGTGTACCAGCGCGTCGAGCCTGCCATGCTCGGCCAGCAAGCGGTTCATCGTGGCCGACACCTGGGTGGTGTCGACAATGTCGCAGGCATAGCCCGTCGTTGCCGCGCCCGGGCCCAGGCTGTCGATGGCCCGCGCCAGCCGCGCCGCATCGACATCGACCAGCGCCACGCGATAACCGCGCCGTCCAAAGGCGGCCGCCGCAGCCACGCCGATGCCGCCACCGCCGCCGATCACGGCGACCACCGGCGCGTCGGCTCGCGCGTTCTGGTCAGTGGCCACGGCGGCGTTCCTCCGTCAGAAACAGATCGAACACTTCGCGCGTCGTTTTCTTCGGAGTGTAACCAAACTCCGCCTTCAACTTCGCGTTGGACAGCACCGGGCGATATTCTAGGAACAGCAATCTCTCGGGCCCATGCGCGGAAAGTCGCAGCGCTGCCAGCAGCCGCAGGGCCCATTTAAACCAGGGCACGGGCACGGCCATATAGGGCCTACCCAACAGCCGCGCCATGTCGGCCAGGCTCAACGTGCCATCGCCCGCCAGATTGTAAATGCCGGCCGCTTGCCGCTCGATGCCTTGCACAATGCACTCGGCCACGTCGTGATCCCAGATCAACACAAAGGGCGTTTCGCAGCCACGTAGCCCCCACACGCGCCGGCCGCGAAGCAGCCGCGTAATGGGGTTGTCGGTCGTGCTTCCCAAAATGGTGCCGGGCCGGAACACCAGTTGCCGCAGCGTGGGGTGGCTTGTCCGATAGCGGGCCAGCAGTTCTTCTACCTGACGCTTGTGATCGGCATAGGCAAACTCGGGGTTGCCGCGCAACGGGCAATCTTCGGTCAAGGGGACCGCGTTGTCGGCATGGTAACCGTAGGCCGCGCCGCTACTGGTTACGACCAGTTGTTCTACCTCGGCCGCCAGGCAAGCGCGCAGCACGTTCTCGGTCCCCCCCACATCGACCGAGTATTCAAAAGCTCGCCGCCGGGGGCCGGCTGAATCGACGATCGACGCCAAATGCACCACGCTGTGTGGTCGCCGGCGTGCGAGGAGCGAGGTCAGTTCCGCGCTGCGCACATCGCACACGGCGTACTCCACGCCGGGCAACCGCGCCGCGCAGGATACTTCGCGCACGTCGAAGGCAGTCACCGCATAGGCCTGCGGCACCTGGACCAAACGGCCTACTACCAGGCGGCCCAAATAGCCGGCGCCGCCGGTCACCAGCACCCGGCGCGGGTTACCACTCATGCGGCTTCCCCATCGGCCATCGCCGGCATGGGGCGCCGTGCCCAGTACGAGGCCACGGCAAACCCGGAGATCACATGCCAGATACCCCACCAACCGGCCACCAGTGCCATGCCCCCCAGGCCGTCGAAATAGCGAAACACCAGAGCCAGGCCCAGCGCCGAATTCTGAATGCCGACCTCGATGGCAATGGCGCGTCGGTCGCGTTCGGCCAGCCCGACCGCCCAGGCGGCCAGATAGCCACAGGCCAAGGCCGCGGCGTTTTGCAACATCACGGCCAGTGCTACCCAGCGCACATGGTTGACGAACACGTCGAAGTTCTTGACAAACGCCACGGCCACGAAACTGGCGAACGCCACGAGGGAAAAAATCTGGAACGGGCGATGCAGCCGCGTGGCCAGCCGCGGCCACCAGTGCGCGCACGACATGCCCAGCACGATCGGCAGCCCTAGAATCAGGCCGATCGTTTGAAATAGGTCGGACGATTCCAAGTGTACGTCGGTTAGGATCTGCGCCGTGCTGGGGTGCCGGCTACCCCAAAACGCCAGATTCAACGGCGTGAACACCACGGCGGCCACCGTCGAACAGGCCGTCATCGTGACCGACATCGCGGTGTTGCCCCGGGCGAAATGCGTCAAGAAATTCGACACGTTCCCGCCTGGGCAGGCCGCGATCAAGATCATGCCCAGCGCGATGCTGGGGCTGGGGTCCAACAGCCGCGTAAGCAAAAACGTCGCGGCCGGCAGCAATAGGAACTGCGCCGCCAGGCCGATGAGCGGCCCCTTCGGGCTGGTGGCGATGCGCGCGAAATCGGACAAGCGCAGGTCGAGCGCCACGCCGAACATGATCAGCCCGATGATGGCGTTGAGCAGCCCCACGCCCCCTTGCTGGAAGCTGAGCCGGACTGCGTCGACCGATTGCGAGGGATCCACGTCTGGCCTGACTAGTGGAGCGTCAACCCAGCTTGGCTGGGTGACGCGGAACGACCCCGAACCCGCCAGGGGTTTGGGGCAAACGAAACACTGCGGAGCGTCAACCCAGCTTGGCTGGGTGACGCGGAACGACCCCGAACCCGCCAGGG
>CAYSXM010000402.1:0-4949 GCA_964434905.1 uncultured Pirellulales bacterium
CTCTGCGTGCCGGTTTGGTACAGCGCATAGCCAGATGTCGCCGTCCAATTGCTCACCGCCGTGCCCAGGCCCCGGGGTACCAGTTCCACGATGGCACGAACCACGAAGGTGCTCTGCACGCCGCTGTTTAGCGGATCGTTTGAATAGCCCGTCGAGAGCACCGTGACTCGATACGGCCATTTTGCATAGTCGGTCGCGCCGCTTGTTAGTCGCGGGTCGCCGGTTGTAAACGAGACGGTGTACCCCTCGCTACTGCTCGTCGTTCCTGTAAAGCTGGTGTCGGCGCCGCTCCAGGTCGACTCGTGCATCCGCGCTAGCGCCAGTTGTGCGCCAGTATATGCGGCCGCGCGAGCCAGCAGTCGGCGGTCGCCATTCGACTGAATGGCGCGGGTGGTCGCTTCGCCGCGCAACAGTGCATACGACAGTGCCAGCGAAATGGACAACAAGCCGAGCAACACCAGCACTGCCATGCCCTGGGGCCGACGTTCGGTCCGTTCGACCGGCAGACAGGCTGGCCGACCGTGCTGTTCGAGATGCGCGATGTCAACCACGGCGCGACTCACTTTGCCAGGCTATAGGTGCGCGTGGCCGAACCAAACACGGCCACCACGGCCTGGTCTGAGCTGGCCTGATTTCCGTCAATGCCCGGCGGCACGAACTGCAGTTCGGTTCGCAGCCAGACGTTGCGAATTCCAAACGACGCGCCTTGCAACCCCAGCGGAAAGCTCAGGCTACTCCAGGCCAGCGTGCCGGCTTGATATTGCGACCATTCGCTAGCGCTGGGGCGCAACACCAGGTTGAATCGCACAGCGCCACGGAGCGCGGTGGAACTGCCAGTGCCACCGAGGACGACCACGGTGCCCGATCCGGCATCGGCGGTGCGCAGTAGCCGGGTCAGCACGACCTTGCTACTCGTGCTGGCGGCTTTGACTTCCGCCAGCAGCGTGAGTGTGGCCGACTGGCTCAATTGGCTATCGAGTGGTAGATCGCGATTGTCGCTGGGTGCAGTGATTTCGACCAATTGCCCGGGGTTTGTCGGGTCGGGGCAGAACAGCACGCACTCGCTTACCTTGGGCGGGCCATTGGGGTTACTAGGCGCCGCGGCCGGGCTCCATACCACGAGCGTGTCGGGAAATCCGTTGATGCCAACCGTGGTGGTGGCCACGCCACAACCAGGGTGCAAGGGCGAGCAATACGCGCCTTGCACCCGGCGCGAAATCCGTTCCAACACCACCCGCGCCTGCTGCGCGGTATCGGATTGGCCTTGGCTATGCTGCCAGCCTTGTTTGACCGCCAATGCCAGCGTGCCCATGACCCCCACCATGATCGTCATGATGGTGGTGGCCAACAATAGTTCGACCAAGGTCAGCGCGGTTCTCCGCTGATGGCTTGCTGCACGCTGCCGCGAACCCCCGGGGCAATTAGTGCGTGGGCACATAGCCAATCACCCTGCGAAGGTTGACAACTTCTCGAGAACCATTGGGGTCATCGACAAAGACTCGCGCGTGTACCGCTCGGTAGTTACTGCGATTGGTGCCGGTCAGTTTGGTAGTCAGGTCCGTGGCGTTCACGTAATACACCTCGACCGCTACACGGAAGTTTTGCAGCGCGCTGGCCGGCAGCCGAAAATGGAGATGGCGCTGGCCGCCGGTTCCATCGTCGGTGCCATAGTTCACATTCCAGATGTCGCGTGGAGGCGCGTTGCTCAGGCCGTTGAAGTCGTCGACGTCGTCGTACAAGCTGCGCCCTGTGCCGGCCACCTCCGGCGCGCCGGGTCCCAGGCTGCCCTGTGGACCGGCACCAGCTTCGCAGTAGCGCTGCGACATGATCTCGTCGAGATACGACTGCGCCAGCCCGGTGGCGAGCAGTTTCTCCGTGGCGTGGTCACTGGTTTCAAGCGCGGTGTTCAATCCCAGCATGACCGCTGTACCGCAGATCGCGGTCATCGAGACACCCAGCAACGCCTCGACCAGCGTGAATCCGGCACGACGGCTAACCGAAATCGGCAAAGTCTTCATGCGCCATCACCAGGCCGGGTGGGTCGCGGGTAGGTTGGATAGGAGCGCACCGCAGAGCCCCGGCCGAGCTATTGCCCGGCCAGTTGGCGCAGGTCCACAAAACCGATCACCGGCCGAGCACGCCACGTCGCTGCCCGATCTCGAATCCGGGGGATTCAAAAGGCGCGGCAGGGTCCCCTCAAGCTTCGTGCTATCCCTGCCGCGCCCCGGTGGCCCGCCCCCTCCCCAAGGCGCGAACCAAGAAACTCTAGGTCACCCCCCGCGCGAGTCAAACGGGCCACCTTGGGGGTCCCGTGGTTGCGACGGACCTGTAGAAAGCGCACGACATGCCATTTGCGCGGGCAGGCAGCACAGGGGCCAGCCAGGCAAGGCCGGCAGCGTCGGCCCCGAACCCACAAGGGGTTTGGGGCAAACAACTTCTAGTGCAGCGGGAGAGCGTCGGACTCGTCAAAGGACGACGGCCGCTGCACTAGCGCCAGTCGAGCCCCAGATCGAACCACGACGCAGAGTGCGTAAGTGCTCCCACGCTGATTCGTTCAACGCCCGTTCGCGCTAGCTGGCCGATTGTGTCGAGCGCCACGCCGCCGGACGCCTCGAGCTCGACCTGCGGGGCCAACGCATCGCGTCGCGCCACGGCCTCGCACAACTCGCCGGCAGTCATGTTGTCGAGCAAGACCACATCGGGTAGCGCGACCAGTACACCTTCCAATTGCAATAGCGAGTCGACTTCGACCTCGATCAGGAACTGCTGACGTGCTGCCTCGGGCAATACTTGCTCGATATATTTTCGGCAACGCTCGACGGCCTCGCGGGGCGAAAACCCCTTGGCCTGTCCTGGAGCCCCCAGTGCCAAGTGGTTGTCCTTGATCAGTATCGATGCATGCAAACCCAACCGATGGTTCCAACCGCCACCACACCGCACCGCGTATTTGTCGAGAAGCCGGTGGCCAGGCAGGGTTTTCCGTGTGTCATAAACTCGAGCACGGGTGCCTTCGACGGCGCGCACATAGGCTGCGGTCAGTGTGGCCACCCCTGACATGCGGCCTAAAAAATTGAGCAGCACACGTTCGGCCGCCAATAGTGCTCGGGCGGGGCCTGCCACGCGCCCCACTTCTTGGCCAGCGTCGACCGGTTGCCCATCAGTGGTCAGAGGTTCCCAAGCCAGTTGGCTGCCATAGCGGTGGCAGATCTGTTCCGCGGCGGCCAACCCCGCCACCACGCCGGGCTTGCGGGCGACCACCGCCGCGGCACCCGGAGTGCCCTCGCTGACTAAAGCCAAGGTGGTCCAGTCGTACCAGCGGTCTAGGTCCTCGCGCACCGCAAGATGCAAGAGTCCCGCGAGGGCTTCTCGGCATGAATCGTCCCAGACGATTTGTTGAAACTCTTTATGCATGGCGGGCATCCGATCAGGCACTCATTGTCTGGGGGCCAGCGCGCTTGTCTACCCCCGTACCTGGTCGGCATCTAGGCGCACCCATGGTGTTCAGGCAGCTACCGCTAGCACTGCGTGCGCGGTACCCGTGGGGGACCACGGCCCAGGGGCCGATATTGGTTGACGTCGCTCGGGCCTCTGGTTCTGATCGTACACCGACCGGTCCTCTGGTCAGCCGTCGTTCAGCGATAATCGATTGTTCCTATCGGTCGACGGCGCGGACGATGGTTCACTTTGGAATGCCAGAAGATCACCATGCTCGACCCGCCCGAATCGCGTTCTTCCGGCGGCACTTGGAATGGCTGGCAATTGCGCCCTTCAGACCAACTGGTGTGGGCCACGTTGTTGGCGTTCGGCTTGATTCTCGGCGGAGGCTGGCATCTGTTCTCGGCGATGCGAGGCCGGCACTGGGTCAACATCGAACAAGCCGCACCCCGTACCTACCGATTTCAGGTCGACCTGAATCTGGCTACCTGGCCGGAGTTGGCGCAGTTGCCCGATGTCGGCGAGACCCTGGCCCGTCGCATCGTGGCTCGGCGAGAAAGCCAGGGCCCATTCTCACAGGTAGACCAATTGGGCGGAGTGGAAGGCATCGGCCCGGTCACCCTGGAAAAACTCCGGCCCTACCTGGTGATTGGCGTTTCGGTCGAATCGGCCGGCGGGTCTTGAATTTCAGGCCCCGGCCGGCGTTGCCATCGATTTGCCGCGACGCGCAGCATGGCGCTGGCCAGGCCACAGAAAATGGCGCCTGGCATGGCCACGGCCATGATCCTGCCGGCCAACAGTGGCCACCAATCGTCGGCCCGCCGTGTCCAGATACCCACGGTGGCCAATACGAGCGGCGTGCCCAGCAGAAACAAACCGCTGACCAGCGTCCCGGTTGCAAAGCCGCTAACTGCCAGATCCCAGGCCGAGCGCGGTCGGCTGACCGGCTGACGAGATAGGCCCGCGGTGGGAGATCGGTAGGGGTTTTCGCGCGGCATGTCTCTCGATTCGCGAAAAATTCGTGCCGTGGTGCGTGAGTGAATCGATGGGAGCAACTGCCCCCGGCAGTGATCTCTGCGGCCTGGGTTGCCTAGGGTTTCGGGCACCGACCGCTGGCTGCCAATCTGCCTAGACGTTCCAGGATACTGCGGTGCAATCTGCCCTACCAGTGTTGGGCCCTGGTCAATCAGCGTGCACCAAGAAAGAATGGGGCACGTTCCTAACGCGGTGCATCGGACACGGACTCTGCGTGGTTTGGGTTGCAATTCACCATGACGTTTCAATTGGTCAGCCCGTTTCAACCCGCCGGCGATCAACCGCAGGCGATTAGCTCGTTGTTGGCCGGTATCCGGCGGGGGCAGAAGCACCAGGTTTTGATGGGGGTGACGGGGTCGGGCAAGACCTTCACCATGGCCAATGTGATCCAGGAATTGCAACGGCCCGCCTTGGTGTTGTCGCACAACAAGACCTTGGCAGCCCAGCTTTATGGAGAGTTCAAGGAGTTCTTCCCCCAC
>CAYSXM010000403.1:0-4917 GCA_964434905.1 uncultured Pirellulales bacterium
GCCAGGGATTGTGTCGTTCGACCTCGCGCGCAACTTGAGCCCGGCCGGCCAACCGCCCAGCGTGGTTGAACCGCTGGTGGTGGGCCAGTTGAGTTTGTCGGCCGACTATTCCGACACGGTGGTGGACTATACGTTCGGCGCCGGCGTGGCGGCAGCGCCGCGGGGCTGGGCGCCCGCACGCGCCGACGGCCAATTCACCTTCACGCCGGTAGGGCTGCCGGTGGGCACGAACGAGTTGCGGGTGCGCGTGCGACGTTGGAACCCCACGTTGGGCGAGCCGGTGGTTGGACCGTGGAGCGCTGCCTTGGCGTTTACGTTGCAAGCGCCTGGCAGCCAGTTTTTGCCCCTGGTGTCGGAACTGGCGCTGGTGAATCCGACGGGCGCCGACCCGGTGGATATCGGCGCCAGTGACGTAACGTTGAGCGGCCTGGTAGACAACCCGGCGGGGTTGTCGGCGCATCTGCGCATCGAGTTTGTCGACGCGCAAGAAAACCTCTTGGGGACCACATTTTCCGACTTGGATGGCAAGTTCGTGCATCGACCGGCGGGACTACCGTTGGTGGGTAGCATGGAAGTGCGGGTCCGAGCGATTCAGCCCGACGCACAGGGGGGGCCGGGGGTGCCGGGTCCGTGGCAATCGCTGATGATCACGCGCAGCGCGGTGACGCCGGTTGCGGCGCCGCCCGACCCGCTCGGCACGAGCGCCCTGGTTGCCGAAGGCGCGGCACGCGCGGCGCAAGAAGTAGATGCCGGGCTCTTGGCCGCGACGGCCGACAGTGTGCAGGCCTTCAATGCGGGCGCGTTTCCCACGGCCGCGCCCAGCAGTGGGTTTCGTTTCGATTTGGGGGCCGCCACGGCGCTGTGGGGGCACTATGGTGTCCACGCCGCGCAATCGGCCCAGTACGACGTGGGGAGCACCCAACCCGCGCCGGCTCCGGCGTTCGACTTGCCGTTGATCGCCGCGGGCGCGGCGGCGTTGCCCGTGGCGCGGCAGTGGTCGGCGCCATTGACAGAGACCGCGACCAGCGGCGGGTCGGAAGCCAACGGCTATTCGCGCCGCGACGCGCGATCGTCCTCGTATACCTCGACTGTCACCCCGGTTGTGGGCGATCCGCTGCGCCATGCATTCGAGATAACCATCGAGGTTCATACCGCGTACTACTACAGCACGGTTTCCACAACCGGCAACGTGGGCGAGCGCGTTGCCAGCTTGCAGCCCGGGCGACCCGCGGAAGATTGTTTCGACCTAGGGCAGATGGTAACCAACGTTTATCGCCAGGATGAGCAGTGTCCTCCGGTGCCACGGCTGAGTTGGATCGGCCTGGCGTCGAGCGGCGGCGTCAACGGTACCTATCATCAACTGGCCACGCACGGCACCTACGATTTCGTGTTGCACGTGGTCGGCGAATATGTCGAAGACGGATCGGGCCAAACCACGCTGTCTGCCACCTACGATCTGGACGAAGATGTCACGGCGGGCTTTTCCAGCGTCGACGCGACCTTTAGCGATTCGCAGTACGCCAGCAACGACGACGCGGACAGGCGCGTGACCCAACGCAGCACCGGTTATCGGGTGCTGTCGGGCGACGGCACGCGGGCGTTTGGCCGAGACGAATCGGGCAGCTATTCCGCCAACACGGCCACCGCCAGCTTTCGGTTCCTGGCGCCGCAGTCGCAAAATCAAACGACCAGCGAAACGCAGTCGGAACAATTCGGCCTTTCGCGCGGGGAAAGTTCCGCGTACGAGGCACGCCAGAACGACCCGACGGCGGGGCAATCGAGTTCCAGTTCACGTGCGGGCAGCACGCAAGAGTTGGCTCACCAGGCACGCACCATCAATGTATTGGGGCGACAGAGCTACGACCTTTCCGACACCCAGCAACTGGCCGAGTTAGAAAGTGAGTCCCACCTGGCGGCCCAGGGAGACTATCAAGGCAGCGCGCGCGGCATCTACGCGGCCGAGCAATCTGGCCCCGCCGCCTCGAGCCGGCGACGTTCGAACGATGGTTCGACCTATTCCGGAACTCGCGTCGACAGCGTGGTGGAAACCCAACACCTGGCGCGGACCAACGAACTGGTGCAGGTTGAAAGCGGTTTTCGGGCCACCAGCCAGGGAAACGACCAGGCCACGGCGCAAAATCACGGCAGCGCCGACGAACAGCGCGAGGCGGGCCGCTGGAGCCACGCCGAGGCGAATCTCTCACACGGTAGCGGCGCCGCACAGAGCGAATTCCAATTCGCTAACGAAGGCCGGCTCGCCACGCGCGAGGGCGTGAACCAGAAGACCGGGGTGCGCAGCCTGGCCGTGCAATCATCCACCACTGGCGACGCTGGCACCCAGGGCCGCCAGCGCACCAGCTCGCCCGGCTATGCCGCGCACGGCACCTTCGAAGGCACCAGCGCCGAGCACGAGCAGTCGGGGCGCGCTTCGTCGGTCGCCTACGACGAGACCGGCACGGCGCGCGTGGCGCGGGGCAACGCCCAAGGTACCAGCCAAGGCCAGGGCCACGACCGCGTGCAAGCGCAATCGGCTACCGATTCCGCCGCGCCGGGCCGCCAGAACCACGAGCAGACTCGCGGCCGCCTGGCATCCACAGGCACGGGCCAGGGGACCGCCAGCCTCGACTTTACCACCACCGGCGGCACCACAACCGGCGCGGCGCAGCAACACGGCAGCGGCCAATCGCTAGATCGCTTCGATGGAAATACCGAGCGCCGTTTTTCACAGGCTGACAACACTGGCTATGCGACCTCGGGCCGGTCCACGAGCGACAGCGATCAAGACACCCAGCGCAGCCAAACGCGAGGGGGCAGTGTTGATTTTGTTGACGACCGCTTCACCCTGGCCGGAAACACCGCCGACACCGTCGACAATCGCGGCGCCGACCGCTTGCGATCGCGCGAAACCTACACACTGCCGGGCGGCACCCGCGGCCAGGCATCTGGCAACCGCACCATGCACCAGGCAGGGCGCATGGCAGACCAGTCGCGAATATCCGGTGACGAACACGGCCTCGAACGCGATGGCACGCTGTCGACCGCTGCCCAGAGCGATTCGACGGGCACGCTGCGCGATGCGTTTTCGTTCGCTTCGCCTACCTCCACTGGCCACGCGCGACGCACCGACCGCGACACGGCCGATGCGGCTCACAACAACGCCTTGGGCTATGCCGTGGCGACCGATCGCGACGACGCGGCGGGCCGCACGAGCCGCAACGCCGATGCACAGGGCGATAGCCAGTTCCGGGCCGACGCCGACTATCACCACGGTATCGAGGGCCAGGGCGCGTGGTCGGCGGGACATGTCGAAGTCGAGTCCGATTCCCTGGGTGGCCGCACCGACGACACCGCCGGCACCGTTAGCGACCACGCAGGCACGACTGCCACCCGCGTAACCGGCACCTACGACGAACACGGCGACCAGCAGGGCGATGTGGTCGATACCGGCACCTTTGGCGACGAAACGTCGCACGGCGAGTACACCACGCGCGATACCGGCAGCCAATCGCAAACCGCCGATGGCGGCAGCCGCAACGACGGCGCCCAACTGCCCGCCCACGCCACGGGGGGCGGCAGCACGGGCCGCGACGCCCAGCGCACCACGCACTACGACGAAAACGGCGACCGCGGCGACGTCGTGTCGCATGTCGAATTCACACGCAACAGCATCGACCAGGAAACCTTTGCCGCCACGGCGGCGCCGGGCCCGCGAGAAACCCACGTCACGCGTGGCAGCGCTACCACCGGCAGCGAAACGACCACCGATACCGGCAGCTTTTCCCCAACCCCGGTGGGCGCGTCGGGTCCGGATGGTGTCTACCAAGTGACCGAAGTTCGCGGCCAGAGCACGGTGCGCGGCGGTATGGGCGTGCTCGACGCGCCGGTGCCCGACTCCGACCGCAGGCACAGCGACGGTACCAATGCACTGCACCGCACCAACACCAGCCAGGATGCCAACGTCGGCTCTTCCAGCGGTGATTGGCACAACTATTTGGAATCGCCCGACGGCCTGGTCGTGCGCTATGGTCACGGAGCCACCAGTTCGTTCGACGACAACAACCGCGCGGCCGGGTCACTGGTCGATGCCTCGGCGCCGTTCGATGCCGGGGGCCCGACGGCCGAATACTCTGGCGACGCCACGGTGAAAGATTCGAACAGCCGCGGTCACCTGCGCACTTCATCCGCCAGCAGCGAATGGATCGACGTCAACTACGAAGTCATTCCCGACGGCAGTTCCACCTCCACTCTCCTGCAGGGCATTCAGGTCAGCTCCCTGGAAACCAGTTCGTATCACTTCGACCACGGGTCGGGCTTGGGCCAGGGAACGGGCGACCAGCAATCCGATCTGGGTGCCGGCCTGCCGACCACCTTCGAAAGCCACCACGATCAGACCTACGAATCGAGCGACAACGTCACCGACCGCGACCATTCGCGCAGCGAAAACTCCATCGTCATCTACAACGACGCCCAGGGGATCGAGTCCACATCGCACGAGGTCAACGACCGGTCGTGGAAACGTGTCGTCGAAACCAAACCGTCGGGCGGCAACACCGGCGGTGGCCAGGTCGTGGGCCAGGCAGACAGTTCAGACGACGAAATCACGCAAAAAATCGACCGCACGACCACCGAGACCAGCGAGGCCCATCATGACCATACGCGCGCCAAAGACGGCGAGACCTACACGCTGAAGCGGAACGAAACGAACGTTTCGACCCTGAAGACCGACAGCCAAGGCACCTTGCACAACACCCGCGGCGGCGCCGCGGCGACCACGCCGGCGCCGACGGGCCGCGACCATACGTCGTCAAAGGTCGAGTTCAACTTCGATGCCGAGCTGACGCACACCCACCCTGGCAGCGAGCCCGGCCTGACCAATTCTGAAATCGAGCGCCGGGTGATCCACGAGCGCACGTTCGA